>JAYWFD010000093.1:0-4599 GCA_043778965.1 Candidatus Altimarinota bacterium | reverse complement strand
TCTAATGAAGTATTCGCAGAAACATCTACTCATCTACGATCATCTCTCGAATATATGAGCACATCTATTTCTGATGCTCTAGAGTGTAGTGGAGTAGTACGTATAGATTGGCGATATGATGGGAAGAATCTTTACTTCCTCGAAGTGAATACGATACCAGGATTTACCGTGGCATCATTCATACCGAAAATGTGGAAAAAAGCAGGAAAAACAGAGAAAGAGTTTATAGAGATGCTCATGATATAAAAAGTTTTGATTTTTCTAAATATCTGCTATACTCTGGATGTCTTCAAAGGAGACAGAGGTAACTCTCTCTACTGAAAAATCCCCATCTCACTGGGGATTTTTCTTCGTCGATCTAGCGTGGTGGCTTCACGACTCGATATTTCAGGAGAGAAAATTCAATCCTGATATACCGACGCTTCCAAAATGGAAGTTCAAAGGAGACCTTTTTCATACATGAAAAAGTGTTAGAGGATAAACCTCCCTGCTCCCCTTGGAAGTAGGGAGTCGGGGAATATTATGAGAAAGAATTCGAAAGTCAAAAAATCCATACCTGAAGATATGGAAAAAGCAGGAAAAACAGAGAAAGAGTTTATAGAGATGCTCATGATATAAAAAGTTTTGATTTATAATATGTAACACATATACTATCTATGTATTACAAAAATATTTCTATGCCTACACTCGAAAAAACTCTCAATATACGCCTTCCCACAAGTATACATACTCGACTTTCCGACTTGACAGAGTCGACAGGAAGATCCAAGAGCTATCTCGCTCTCGAAGCACTCGAAGCATATCTTGATCAGCAAGCATGGCAGATACACGATATAGAAGAAGCTTTGGCAGAGGCTGATCGTGGTGAATTCGTGAGTCAAGAAGAAGTCAATAAACTTTTCGCAAAATATGACTGTTAAGTGGCTTTCTATAGCACTCGAAAATATCGAGGAAATTGCCAAGTATATCACACTTGATAATCCTAAAAAGGCTATGAGTTTCGTACAGGAAATCCGAGAAAAAACAAAAGTACTCGATAACTTTCCCGCCATATGACGAACTTGAAGAATACTATGAACACGGGAACTTATCGTGCATAAGAATTATATCCTTACTTATCGAATGAAAGAGGGTACTATAGAAATACTCCGTATTCGACACGTAGCAAGGAAAGCATAAGTATACTTGAGACTTCAATAAAAAGAGCTTATAAATAAGCTGGGGAACTAATAGTATCAAGCCATACTTATTGGTATACTCGCGCCAAGATCCGTTATCATAACCTGCAGTACTCCCTCTTGGAATTCTAGAATTTTGACATTCACAGGATCAATCTTAAATACCCCTAATCACATCCCCATAGGAACTCATGTCCTTCTCAGTCTTGTTTCAATTTCATCTATAATAGGTGATGGCTCATCTAGAGTGCTAAGTGAGTCTCATTCTATTAATGTTACACGGGCAACAACCCTTGCTCCATCGTATCATTCTACTTTTCAAAAGAATACTTCTCTCGGATCCAACGACAAAATGGAACATACCATTCATTGAATCCTATTATCTCATAGTTTTATGTCTCTATCAGAATTACAGATCTTTACTCTTTTTCCAAGGCTCTAGTGGGGAATATTTTTTTGAGAATATTGACTTTGTCTCTGATGATATGATCGAATCATGCCAAAGGAGATTTCTGGATAATACACCTTCAGTACTTTAGCTCAATGAGGACTTTGAAATACTTCACTATCTCTTCAAGATCAAATTTTCGTATAAGATGAAATATCTAATGCCATATATTTATAAATAGTCAATTCCTTGCTTTTTGCAAGTTTTTTTATATGATTCTTGGCATGCAAAAAATTCTCCTCTCGCTTCTCGCATTTTTCTCACGTGCAATCATAAAAAAGCATAAGCCTTATGTCATCGGCGTCACTGGTACGATCGGGAAGACGACGATCACCACTTATATCGCAGAGTATCTTCGGGCGGTATATGGAGAATGAAACGTGCGAATCTCTCCATACCACTATAATGGTGAATATGGACTGCCTCTGACAATCATAGGAGCAAAAACTGGAGGGCGGAATCCTCTCCTCTGGATACTCGTCTTCATGAAAGCAATATGGACTTATACGAGACCATATCCTAGGTATCTCATACTTGAATATGGGATCGACCATCCCTGAGAGATGGAATACCTCGTCTCTATCGTACGACCTGATATAGCCATACTCTCACCCGTAGCACCCAACCATCTCGAACAATTCGGAACATTCGAGCGATATCGAGATGCGAAGCTCCTCCTGATCGACTCTGCGAAGGCTCACTCGATCGCCCATGAATCTCAGAGAGAGTACATTTCGAAAGAGAATGTCTCCTTCTACGGTAAAGAAACTACATCGAATGCTTATGTAGTATCCTCTGAGCAAAACATAGATGGCGTCAATGCTGAGATCATCTATAATTCGAAAAACTATAACATCACACTTCCTTCCTTCTGACTCTATCAGATAGAGAATATACTCCCACTTTACATCATATCTTCTCTACTCCAGATAGATGAGAATCAGATAGAAGAGCATACCGATATATTCGTCCCTGAAGCAGGGAGATCCCGCATACTCAAGGGAAAGTATGACTCTGTCATCATCGATGGAAGCTATAATGGAGGATTCGAGAGTATCTGTCGATGACTCGACTCACTTATGCCATTTGTCTCGACGCATCGTATCATCTGCCTGCTCTGAGATATGCGTGAACTCGGCGATCATGCAGAAGATATACATATACGCCTTGCGAACTCTATCGTCGGAGTGCTCGGTGGAAATAAGCGGAATATAACTCTCTATCTTGTGTGACCACTGATGGGACAATATGTATACCCTATAACGAGCAAGGAAGTCATATCAGTCCACTGACTATCGAGTCGATCGCTTGGTGAGCAGATACGAGTGTTTCTCTGATCAGATAACATCTCTACTATCGTATACATAAAGTGAAGTCAGAATACTATATTTCTCGAAGAATGAATAAAGGAATTTTTGAATAATCCAGACGATGCCAAACTTCTCGTGAGACAGTCGAGGGACTGGATGAAGAAGAAAGAGGAGTTTTTCAAGAAAATATCTCTACAAGAGTTATAAAAATCTATTTTAACTTCGAAATTTTATAGGTTTTGCACGGGAATTATGAAGTCGAATATCTTCTATAAAGTCTCGATCATGCACTCATCCTAGAGAAACTGACGATTCTAGTACTATTCCATGTGGATGTTCTATCATATATTTTACACGTACCCTCAAGAGTCTCACGGCTCTAAGTACTACTTTTTCCTCCTCTCATCATACATGGTGCCATCATAGCTCTTGGATAATCCCTAAGAGAAATGGTTTCTCTAAATCAGGGAGGGCTTTGATTGTCATTGCATTTCAGTGAATTTTTGACCTACGTCTCCTATTTCTTGGTACATTCAAAACTATTGGCGGAATAACCTTTATTATTTTTAATAATTCCTCATCCATTCGCCTCTTAGTTTCTGAAATAAGCTCGATCAGTTCGGGAGTTTTAGCGAGAAATTCATCAGTGATACTGTCTCATGATACGCCGAACATCTCACTTAATTTTCGACGCAAAGCATCATTTATATTTCTTAAGTCGACATATAATACCTCTAAATTTTCTCAGGGAATGCTTATCTCTCATGACATATGTTCACGAAAATTTTAAAGAGTAAATATTGATCATTTATATCTGACATGAGTAGACTATTTTTGGTCCTACTAAATAGACTTAGATCCTCTACATTATTTTTTCCTTCAATTAGGTATTACCACATGAGCAAGCGGCGCATTATTAAGAACATTTTCAAGCTTTTCTCTAGATCGTCAGGTCAATCATCACGCTAAGCTAAGAACAAAATTTGTGTAAACATTAGATCATGACGATCTTGGTGTATTCCTATAATCTACATTAGAAGCGTCTATTTTTCAGGGAGTACTCATAAGTATATATTAATATAAGAAGTATACTAGTCAAATTCTTGCTTTTTGCAAATTAATTTCTATACTTCTCGAAATAAGTTTTGTAGCATAAGAGTGTTATAAAATTCTGGCTCACTGTCAATCTAGCATATTAAAATACTATCTCTCCGCCTATGTTCTCTTTCTCAGCAATCAATCTCGGATGTTCGAAGAATCTCGTCGATCTCGAATACGCTATCGGTGAGATACTCAAGTACTCTGATCGCGCAGATATAGAGTTTCATGACGATCCGGAAGATCCTCATGCAGAGTATGTCCTCGTCAATACGTGTGGATTTCTCTCTTCGGCTCGCCAAGAAAGTGAAGAAACTCTGAGTTACTATGACTCACTCGGAAAGAAGCTTATCCTCATGTGATGCTATGTCAGCGTGAAGGATGATGTATTTCTCTCAGGACTACGGAACCTTGTATCGATCGTACCATTTATGAGCTACTCCGTGATCGAAGAGCTCGTCCTCGGGAAGAAGTCGAAGTTCAACTTATCGGCAATCGTGAAAGCAAAACAAGCACACAAAGAATCCAAAGAAAAAACACTCTCGAAGTATCTCGCTTCCATCGA
>JAYWFD010000092.1:0-12206 GCA_043778965.1 Candidatus Altimarinota bacterium | reverse complement strand
TCATTTCGTGGTAGTACTGATTTTTCAGATATCACGCGGAGAAGTGAATACTCGATGGCAGATCCATCTGCTGGAGGATTCTCGACTTTCGTCTCAAGGACGAGGAGTCGATAGATATTCCCTGATATGAAATCAAATC
The DNA here is from genome assembly GCA_043778965.1 of Candidatus Altimarinota bacterium. Lineage (GTDB taxonomy): Bacteria > Patescibacteriota > Gracilibacteria > BD1-5 > UBA2023 > JAGOMW01. The sequence continues at coordinate 12,067 of JAYWFD010000092.1, read as the reverse complement.
CTGCTATACCACCATAGAGAGAGGACCATCTTCCTACGCCCGTACGTACCTGAAGACACTCCGTCATGAGCATCCCGAAGGCACATGGTTTCATCTCGGGAGCGATCGTCAGTATTCGCACTTTCGATTCCCATGGACGCAGACATTGTTTTGCTCGAGGGTTCCATGTGTATCCAGCAGAACTATAGCATCCGTAAATGTCCTTTTGCCCACCAATCGGTGGAGGAGTGACTACACTTCCACATTCCCCTATGGTGATATTCATCGCACCGGCAGCATTCGCGACGCACTTATTTCCAAATGTTTCCCTGATAGGAGGGCATGGAGCCTGGATACACTGCACTTGGACTGATCCACATACAGGGGCATATTCCATCGTACAGACTGAAGGATTTGATGCTGCCTCAGCGTTCGATATTCCGAGAAATAAAAAGGAGAGGAGAAGATAGAGTTTCATAATTCAAATAAGTAAGAAGATAAAGGTGTGTCGAATTTCGAGGGAAATAGAATAAGGTTCATATACAAGAACTCTTATCTATTATAAGAAGAAGAAAGAAAGTGTGACAAAAAAGCATCAAAATCATTTATATATATTAAATAAATATATATAAATGTCACTATATGAACTCTCCTCCTATTTGATCCATGAAAAAAGAAGTGAAAGCCAGAAGCCGGAGTAAGCCCTACTTTCTCCGATTCGACTGCATCTGATGTAATAAAGTTCGTCACTCCGACACTTCCTCTTGATGTAGAGTCGATTCGAAAAGCAGAGAATGGTATCGCGACATTTCTCTCGAAACTACCGCACATAGACGAATTCTGGACCATCTTTCATCCCGATAGTCATCCGCCTACTTGGTGAAGTAGTCCCACTCATAAGTCGTGCTGATTGGATGGAGTAAGACGCACCATCTATACGGAAGAGTCCTTCTACCATACTACCTAAGAGTCCATCACACGCCATGAGGGTAGAGAAAAGCCTCGGAGCTACGAGAGTCCCAGAGTTACTTATAGTATATGCTCAGGAGATATTGTTACAGATTTTGGTCGAGAGATTTTTCTCATCGAAGGTGAGAGTGATGGAGAGTTTCGTGAGCTCTATGTTTTGGGAAGAAGAGAGTGAGCTCACCTCCTGAAGTTTCCACTCTCAAAGAAGATTCTCATCTGACTTCAGAGTATTTTCTGAAAGCGTCTTGAGCCACTCGATGAATTCTCCTCTGGTGATCGGTTCATCGAATCCATTCATACTGGCGAACTGGATCCCGAGTACAGAAGCGCGATCCATATATCCCTGATACCATGGCTTCATGGTCTCATCCTGTTTTTTCTCGTCTATCGCACGCACCATGACTGCGAGTGCTTCACCACGAGTGAGGCTATATCGAGGATGGAAATATCTGCTATGTCCGAGCATGACTCCGAGACCACAGGCTCGACTGACTGAGGAAGTCAGTGTCAGGTCGATGAGATTGCCATCTTTATACGCGAGCTTACAAAGCACCTCAGGACGACCGAGTCACTCTATGAGGTATCGTGTGATGAATGCTGCAGCCTCCTGTCGAGTGAGTGCATTCCCATAGTTAAATTCACTGAGTGAACTATATCGTGTGATTTTATTCTCATAAGCCCAGTCGACTTTATCCTGATACTCCCATGGTCTGATACACGACTGCATCGAAGTATCCCAAGAGGTACCTGCAGAAGGGCTACATCCATGACTATCTCGATCGCTTCCGGGCATGGGGATGCTCGAGTCACTCATCTCACATGTTCCACCTGTGATATCGATCGCACCTGCTGCTTCTGCCATACATCGATTCCCATAGTCAGTACGGATAGGATAGCATGGTGCTGTGATACACTGGACAGCTATCATACCACAGACGGGAGCATATTCACGAGTACAAGCTTTTGGAGCAGGTGGAGTCGAAGCTTCACATTCACCCGATCGGATGAAAGTCGCTCTATCAGCCTGCATCATACAGCTATTCCCATAGGTCTTCGGTGCGGGCATCACCTCGATACATGCCATACCTGCTGGGCAGGTAGGCATCGGAGGCTGTCCACATACTGGATCATACTGCATCGTACAAGCCATCTCAGCACCATGGGAAGCTATAGGGATGAGAAAGAGAAATGAAAAAAGAAGAAAATATTTCATCATAAAAGAAAAAGGTAAAAAAAGAACTATCGTTCAATCATAGAGACTAAGAACAACTGAATCTGTGACAAAATTAGAAAAATATCTTTACCCACCAATCAGGATGATGAAGGTATATGAGCGCGAGAAAGAGGATGAGATCGAGAGCGAGATGCAGGGCGATGATATACGTGAGGTTCTTCGTCTCGCGAAATACATATCCCTGTGCGAGGGCAAATGGAAGAATGATCATATAGGTCACCATCCACGAAACCCGAGCTCATAGAGAAATGAGGTGAAGAGGGTCGCTTGTGTGAGATTCGCAAGATGGAACGGAAAGTGCTTCCGGAGTAGAGCGAGTACGGTATTCACGAAAAAGAGCTCATCCCAGATCCCGAGAGCATTGGTCCCGAGAAATAGGATTCCTATCTCCCACCATCACGGTTTCACCGTCCAGTTCTGATATGAGAGTGTATTCTCAAGGTAGAAAGGTATAAGGAAATATCCGAGGATAAGAGTGAAGATAAGCCATACACACTCACTCCGTGTCCACCTCCGAGTGAGAAAAGATCCATATCGGATCGTATCGTGCTGGTAGACAAAACGTACGACCAAATATGGGAGCGCTACAGCGAGTCCGAGCGTAGTCCCCATGATGAGCATATGAGAGATACTCGTATCGGTCGTGATAGGCGTGAGTGCGAGGATCGTGAGACTGAGATAAATAAGCACTATGTCTTTCGCAAATGATCGCTCTGAGAATAGGAGAGTCACAAGTCCCAGTATGAGAAATATCCACCCTTCTGGTTTATATTGGAGACCGATGAGAAAAATCCCCGTAAGGACGAGGAATATGAGGGAGAGAAAGTGAGAAATATTTTTTCGAGAAAACTGCAAATGCATGAGGGCAGTATAGGAGAAAATCATCTTAAATCAAAAATCCCTCCGAAGGAGAAGATTATTTAGTCCTCTCACCATCGTGCCTTAAATCTCTGGATTTTAGCATAAAATTCCTATGCTGGTCCATGATTTGCCCGAAGATCCATCTCACGTCGCCACGCATCTCGATTTCCACCATGAAACAAAAGTGAATCATACTGGATGAAAAAGTCGTTCGGATAATCTTTCTTATAATCGATAAGTGTATGAAGTATTTCTCACATCATCGGAAGTGAGAATTTTCTGAAAGTATATGGAAAAAACTCCTCTACATCACACCCTGGAGCTTCTCTTTCGTAGTTCAGAGCCATCACTGCCGCATCTATCTTATCCAGATGAAATACCATACTATTTTCGAGATTTTTCGCTCGCATACTTTCATACATTCGCAGAGGAAAGTCATCATCATATATACGAGTATATTCGAGCATTGCCCCATATTCTATGCGATCTTGCTCTTCTTTTGATACTTCATCTGGGGTGAGGTCAGGGTTTTTCCCCCACTCTTGGAAATCATGAAAAAACCCTTTTCTCGTGATACGAACACGTGCACATGTATCAGCATAAATTTGCATAAGCTCTGCTGATGGTGCTTCATTTCTCCGTAAGTGCCACTTGAGAAGTCCATCTGGGATCTTATACCCTGCGATACCGACTTTCACCATATGTGCTCCGACAGTCTCCCAGAGCTCTTTGGGAATTTTTCTCGGTTCACGGGTCCATCAGGTACGGGGCTTATCGAGCGTCTCACGAGCACGAGAAAGATAGTAGTGCATACGAGCTTGTATCTGCTCCATATTTTCGATTCATCTCATGATCTCATCAGTCGACCCAATACTGAGAAAAAATAGTTGCGGTGCGAGTGTCAGCACTCCATCTATAGATGTATGTTGCTCCATTGACATAAATATAATTTATATATTTATATATAAATGTCAATATCTTTAAAAATATCCCTCCGAAATTATAAAATGATTATTTAGATCTAATAGTACGGAGATATCGTTCTCTCATATGAGCAATCGATCATTTCACACCCGTGATCCCTAAGGTCGTACTAGGCAGACTTATACCGAGTCAGGATCTTGCGAAGCTCTCTCAATCTTTCTCGACCATTTTCGGATCTTGTACATACCAGTTATTCATCTCGACAGGATTCAGAAGCATATAGAAAATATTGAGATCTATACCGACAGGAAGGAGTCCATATTGACTATGAAATGCTCATATACGCCCATCTCGCTTCAGTACATAGGCATTCTCGAAGCTTATCTCACCATCCGTGGTAGCATCGTGATATCAGATACCGATGATGCCACCATGTCCGTAGAGTGTCTCGACGACCGTCGAGGCAAATCTCTCGACGACAATCTCTAGGAGATTCCCTCCCATGTCACCATAGAGTCTGTATGGCTCAGTATCGAGGAGATAATTCGCATTGAGTGGATGGATCTGCGCGATCCTGTCAGATGTGTTCCCCGTATCAAAATTCATGAAAAAATACAAATAGCGATATTTATATACCATATATATTTATATTAAAAATGCAAAAAAAGTTTTATTAATTGACAATTAATTATATATAAATATAAAATATTAATGTTAATTCAGCCTACAGACCACGAATCATTCGAAAAGATAGCCCAGAGAAATACTATCTTGATTGCCACTATATCTAGAAAGCTTCGTGAGAGTCACTCCCAATGAGACATTGTACCATCGGTCATCAGCTCAGTAATATGGCAGACCAAAGAGGAGATAGGTCGAAATTGGGTAGATTTTTGTGCGCCGGAAGAATGGAGAATACTCAGTGAACATCCCATATGAGATCCTTTTATCCAACGATTGACAGAAATTCAAGTAAAATGACTTATTTTAGAAATCGCACAATCTGTACAATCGATACTTCTGAGTAAACCTAATCTGAGACAACGCTTCGGAAGCAGATTCTGACTTATGGTACGACAAATAAGTGAAGTCTCGAGAGAGGATCAAGATAGAGCTCTATCGTTACATCTTGGAGTCCCTTATGCTGCCTGGTGTTCCTTTTTTCAGATAATATCGAATTTTTGACCTGTTCGAGAATTCTATCAGAGAGATGACGTATCCCTAGGATATGAATCATGATCCTTATTTCTTAGTCGTACTGTACGAAAATGATGAGAACTTGTGAATCTTGATCCCGTTCCAGGTGGGAGATTCGAAACAATAGAAGCCGACTATTTAGAATGTCGAGATGGAGTAACTAAAGTCGAGTTTGGTCAAGGAATAGAGCAAAGAATACGATTCGATGCTGATACCCTAAAACATGCTGAGTGATACATATCAACCCGAGAGTGAGAATCTCAAGCACGAGAAATCATCTTCCAAAAACACTTTGTCCTCGTTTGGAAAAAGCTCATATGAAGAGGAAATAAACCAGATAAAGAACCTAAGATTATATGAGAGCTGGCATGGCAAAAATAATCCATCTAAATTTGGAGGGATTTTCGATTAGATGAAGTCCCAATATTGAAATAATTGACCAAGAAATTCTGGGTAAATAGAAAAATTCCCTATCCTTTCGAACGGGGAATTTATTATAGGCTGGATCCTTCGCTTCACTCGGGATAACTAACTATATCTCATCTTCTGTAATCGCGAGATCATAGTCGAATGATCCACAGATCGTAATGATCGTGATCTTTCCTGCATAATTCGCTTCTCGGAGCTTCAGGGCAATAGCATTGGGTGTGGCACCTGTAGTAAAAGAATCATCGAGGATAAGAATATGTTTATAAAAATTGAGTTCGTTCGGTATGGTAACTTGTAAACTCAAAAATGCATTACGTACTCTTTCTCGACGATCTTTGATATCTTTCTGGGGCTGAAGTACCTTTCCAAATGGTGGCACTTTCTCGACGAGAATCTTTGGTAATTTAAGAGCCAAGAGATTTTCTAGAATATCTCGGAATTGAATCGTACGATTGTTTGTTGGGGGAGTGAAGATGACGCAATCTACTCACTCATTACCAGCATATGCTCGTATGGTATCAATACTTTGTTCGATAACATGGATAAGCAGATACTTGTTATTGAGTTTACCATAATAAAGCTCTATCGCTGTTCGCGTGCGACCGAATCCATTCTCCAGAACTGATGGTATAGAAAATAAAAATCGATCAAATGCAATATCAGTAAGACCGTCCAAGTTGGTACGAGCTGATTCAGTACCATCGAGGAATCCATGTTTCTTTCTTCGAAATTCTATACTCCCGATAATATCGAGATACTCCATTGCTTTAGCAACAATACGATCAGAGAAATTATGTTTCGGATCAGTACACCATGCAAGAAATGCACCAAAGCCTGTAATGATAGTATCATCTGGAGCTATGTACATGCAATATTTCTCGAAAACAACATCAAAATTCTCTGAAGTTTCTGACTCACCATATGTCTCACTCAGTGCAAATAAGACTTCTTCTTTCAGGATATTTACCTGATCAGGATTCCACCCTTTCACTCTTGTAGCAATATTGGAGCCAATATAGAATGACTCATGAGGAAAATATCTCGTTGCCTTTCCTTGACCTTGAATCCGTACCTTTTTTAGAGATACGAGAACTCTCATGTGACGAAATGCTGTAACTCTACTCATATCGAATTTCTCTGCAATTTGTGGGGCAGATATCCCTGGATTTTCTATTATCAGTTCTAAAATCTTCTCTCCGATGAATATTTTATGTATCATTTGTGTTTCAATGTAACTGAATTGTGTTTCAATGTAACTGAATTATACTCGATAGTATCAAAAAAAGCAATAAAATAATCCCTCGGAAGTAGAGGGATTATTCAGATTAAAATGTAGCTCATCCACTAATAATATCTTCTACTCTTTCAGCAAATTCGACATTTATTTCATGTATCTCTCATTCATTCGGGAATCGTGCAAGAACTTGTTTTAATCTTCATACATACCATGGCGACATATCTTCATGATTGATCTCTACTTTTCCTGTCTCGAAATATTATACCATATCAGCCACCAATTCTGCAGGGATTCCCCCTTCTATAGTATTATCTCCCTTGAACGCTCTCACTTCCAAAATATCTCATTTGGTTCATGAAGAAAGTACTCTTTCGACTTTCTGAACAGAGGGATATCCTTTTAGAGTTTCGTCTTGAAAATCATTCATAGAAAAAAATTATGGAGTAATTAAGTACAATGTATCATATTTATTTCATGTTGGCAAGAATAATCCCTCCAAAGTGTGTTACAATTGCAGCAATTAGGTTTACATTTTGGATATTTCAGAGGTGAATCGCCTATAGAAAGGTCCTCGTAGTGGAAGTCCGAGCTCTTTTAAGATGATATTTCCTGCGCTATACTTCTTATATATCTGAGCCTCAAGCTTTTCTCATTCATGGTAGTAAGCAAGTCTCTGTAGATCAGAGATAAGACTCTCAGATGAAGTCAGTATCTCCAGCTCAGCGAGTCTCTGAGATCCTTCGACGATCTGATCATGAATCTGCATCAAAAGTGGAGCTTGTTCCATCTTTTTTGTATCTGGATCTCGAAGGAGATACTCATATGGATTATCACTATCTATTGGTCCAAAATTATGAATACCGAGGGGTGGAAGTTCTACAGTTGGTAAGGCTTTACGTGGACCAAGGCTCTTTGATAGGTGATTCTCTTTTCGGAGACGATGGACTTTCTTTGCTACGAGAGCCGCAACAAGCAGTACTGTGACTCCGCCTATTTCTCCACGATGTTCACGTAGAGTCGCTCATGCCTCATATCATGTCGAATATGCTGGTGTCGGAGCTACTGTATGTGCTGAATAAGCCATAGAGAAAGTTATTACTTTTTGGGATTACCACTTATACCATCTACGAATCCTCGAAAGAATCATGGTGGAGATTTTTTCTTCACCAATCCATCGATGATAATCTGCCTCTCTTCTTCGGCTGTAGGTCTTTGCGAAGAGCGAATTGGGATCATAGCAGGAACTCATAGAGGAGAGGATGGTCTCGTCGAGATATCTCCTATCTGAAGTTCTGGAACTTCTGGAAAAGTAATCTGGAATTCTGAAGGCCCAGAAATCGGAACGGTACTCACGTGAGGTCAACGGGCAAGTTGTTTATCCCCTTGTTTCACTTCTGTTTTCTTCGGCATAGCAGCGATCATAGTATCGAGAGCCTCTACGATCTTTCTTGCTGTCTGTTTTCATGGTTTTCCATCTCTTCTTATATGGTTGCGCTCTTGGAAATCTGCTATCAGGTCTTCTGTATTGCTCTTCGGTTTCTTAGAATCTTTATAGACACCATCTATCACGAGGACTCCTACTCATATCTGGATCAGGGCTGTCTGATAGAGAGATATATCATACGCGGTATGAGATCTCTCATTTTTTGCTTCGGCTATATTCTGGAAAAATCCTCTCAGTGCATCGAGCTTTATAAACATAAGAGTATTGCGTATTTCTACAGAACTCAGCTCTCGAGTTTTATCACTCTCCTGCACTATGAGTTTATCCTTGATGAGTCCCTCCTCGATCTGTCGAGCAGCCCACTTGGGTATGTCAGGAAGCTGAGAAGGCATAGAAAGTATAATTTATGTTATCATTATATCATAAATTATACTTTTTGCAATCAAAAAACTTAATTATAAGCTTCCTTGATTGCATCTGCAAGTTCATGACACCTTACTTCAACCATTTTTCCTGCCTCAAACTGTAATCTTTGAACATTCGAATTTATGGGAATACTCCCATCTGGATTCTTATCTAATCTAGGATTTGCATATATTTGAGCTGCACTCCCGTCTTGCTGATTACGACTCCCATGGATTGATGATTTTATGCGTGCCGTCATCCGTATTTGAGGATATGCCCGCTGTAGGAAATACTCTGCAAGAGTCTCAGCAATGAGAAGTCCATTGAGTTCTGGATGACCACATCCAGTATACTTTCTTTGGTACATACAGTTTTCAGGCTCCAGTTTTTTACCATCGAGTATCACTTTCGCTTCATGAGCAAAGCCACATGCTGGCTTGTTCCGAAAACTTCAAAGAAAAGCTATAAGTTCGCCAAGTGTACCATGAATGAGCTCAGTATAATATAGTGACTCACATGCATAATCGTAGTAAATTTCCTCTAACATTTGATACTCATGACAAGTTATACGTAAAAGTCATTTGATATCATGTTCACTTATAAAATATAAAATCGGTCGATCAAGATTCGATACTAGCTCTACTCACTCACCTCATGTATTATTTGATAATGTATCCATAAGTTATACGAGATCCCAATATTGAAAAATTAGAGTGAATCCACAAGTTGGAAAAATTCACTCACAGTACTTTTTAGATTTTTATTGAAAATGACTTTATTTCTTAGTTTATAGCCTAAATGACTCCTGTATTCTTCTATTGCTCTTCTTTTCAATTCTTCTGTTACATTTTGTATTCATTTTTTTCTCATATCCTCAAGTCTATTTCTATAAATATTTTTACGAATTTCAATCCAATTATTTCACTCGAAAATACTATATTTTTTACATAAAATCATTAATTTTATATTATCAATCCAATCAATATCATTTCCATTACAGAATTCAATTGCTTGGCGAGTAAGATAACTCGTAGTCACATAACGAAATTTTACACGAGGATATTCTTTCATGAGGTGAAAAATACTTCCATAGTATTCTCAAATTTGCTTCTCATCAATGGAATCTGATCACCACTGTTTACACTGAATAAAATACCAAACACCATCTTTAATTGCCTTAACATCGACTCAATGATCAGGATATCATCATACAACTTCTGCTTTATATCACTCTTTCTCTAGGAGAGCTTTATAAAAATACTCAAAGTCTTTATCTGTGATATCATAGGTAATTTTGAGTAAATCTTCTAGACTCAACTGGTTATGATAAAATCTCGTGTTCTTTTCTTTATGGAATCTTCTTGTCTTTTCTTTTTGTTCTTCTAATTGAACTCATAAATCTAATGATGTTTGATTCTTATCTACTATCGTTACCATACTTGCCAATTAATAAATATATTTAATTATAACATATATAATTTCTAAATGCAAAAATTTCCCATTCTTTCAAATGGGAAATTTTTCTAAAAAACAACTATTTCGTCTCCTCTACCTCCGCCTCTACACTTCCATCATCATTTTTCTTCTCTTCGGTTTTCGCAGGATCTCCTGCATGTGAGTATATCGCTTGTCCGATCTTCATCATGACTTCATTGAGTGGTTTGCTTGCTTCATCGATATCTTCTTTTGTGGAGTTCGAGTCTGCGAGGACTTGTTTCAAGCGTTCGAGGGCGCTCTTCGCGAGCTCACCATCTGCAGCTTCATACTTATCCTTGTTCTCTTCGAGCGTCTTATCAGACTGATAGACGAGCGAGTCTGCGTGATTGCGGGCTTCGATAGATTCTTTTTTCTTCTTATCTCCTTCGCGGTTGGCTTCTGCCTCTTTCACGAGCTTATCGACCTCATCGTCACTCATACCTGTACTTCACTGCACGGTGATCTTCTGTTCTTTCCCTGTACCCTTATCCTTCGCGGTGACGTGGAGGACACCTGATGCATCGATATCGAGTGTGACTTCGATCTGAGGGATACCACGTGGAGCATTGGCGATACCTGAGAGGATGAATCTTCCGAGTGACTTATTATCGTTCGCCATCTCACGCTCACCCTGAAGGATATGGATCTCTACGGAGTCTTGGTTATCAGCGGCAGTCGAGTAGACTTGAGATTTACTACTTGGGATCGTCGTATTGCGTTCTACCATACGAGTCATGACACCTCCGAGGGTTTCGATTCCGAGAGATAGAGGTGTGACATCGAGAAGGAGGACGTCCTTCACATCTCACTGGATGATCCCTGCTTGGATCGCTGCACCGAGTGCTACCGCTTCATCAGGATTGACTGTTTCATTGGGTTTTTTCTTGAAAAATTGTTCTACCTTCGATTTGATCATCGGGACACGAGTCGAGCCTCCGACGAGGATAACTTCATGGATTTGATCTGCCTGAAGTCCTGCATCTTTCATGACCTTTCGGCATGGTTCCATAGACTTCTCGACTAGCGGAGTGATGAGCTCTTCGAACTTCGCACGTGAGAGTTTCACGAGGAGATTCGATGGCACGCCATCATTCATCGCGATAAATGGCTCATTGATCTCTGTTTCTGTAGATGATGAGAGCTCGATCTTCGCCTTCTCAGAAGCGGATCGGACACGCTGGACTGCCATAGCATCCTTGCGGAGGTCGATCCCTGTCTCTTTCTGGAATTCAGCCATGACATACTCGAATATCGCCTGATCGAAGTCATCACCACCGAGGTGTGTATCTCCATTGGTTGCAAGTACTTCGAATGTCCCTTCTGCTCCGATCTCGAGGATCGAGATATCGAATGTTCCACCACCGAAGTCATAGACGGCGATCTTCTGATCTTTATTCTTATCTGCTCCATATGCGAGAGCTGCTGCTGTCGGTTCATTCACGATACGCTTCACATCGAGTCCTGCGATCTTTCCAGCATTGATGGTCGCTTGGCGCTCAGAATCATTGAAATATGCTGGTACAGTGATGACCGCTTCTGTGATCTTCTGACCGAGGAACTTCTCTGCATCTTCTTTGAGTTTTTCGAGAACTTTCGCACTTATCTCTTCTGGACGGACTGGTGTACCATTCCACTCGATCATACATCCACCATCAGATCCTTTCGTCACCTTAAATGGTACTGTTTTGAGCTCTTCTGTCACCTCAGAGAACTTCCGTCCGATGAAGCGCTTCGCTGAGTAGATAGTATTCGCAGGATTCGTGACAGCCTGGCGACGAGCCGGCATACCGACGATAGTCTCGCCTTTCTTCGATGCGACGACCGATGGAGTCGTACGCCCTCCTTCTGCATTCGGGATGACTTTCGCTTGTCCACCTTCCATGAAAGCGACACATGAGTTCGTGGTTCCGAG
>JAYWFD010000091.1:0-4653 GCA_043778965.1 Candidatus Altimarinota bacterium | reverse complement strand
AATGATAAAATCCACCCAAAAAGTCCAGTTCAATCACTCATCGTAGAGTTTCTCACACTCAAGGTATTCGATGAGAAGAGGAGTCAGAGACAAAAAACTTTTCTCCAGTTCTACATCCTCCCCGAAGAAAAAACAAATCTCAAATCATTTCGCGAGAGGATCGCACGACTCTATCAAGATGCCAAAAAAGAGTACAGCCGAGTACTCTCGAAACCACTATTTGCATATTCATCTGATATGAAGCCGAGTGATTCTGGAGATGAGAAGTTCCTCATCGCACTCGTAGAGGTATTCCAAAAGAGAGCTATTCTCAAAGCCAAAAATGAGAGTTTCAATCAGATCATATTCAACAACTTCTGAGAAAATAATGGTGAGAATGGACAGTTCTTCACGCCTGTTCCTATCGTCAAAAATATCATAAAACTCCTCAATCCTCGCAAATGAGAAGAGCTCTGTGATCCATGTTGTGGGATCTGTGATTTTCCTGCCATGGCGTTCCGTCATGCACATCGCCACGATGCAGACTATCCAGATATCGCCTCACACTATTATGGATTCGATCTCGAAGCATCGAATCTCAAACTCGCAGAACTCAATCTCGTACTCAATGGCGATGGTGGAGCCACACTCGAACAGATGAACTCTCTATCTCAGAAGTTCCTCTGGAATGGAGAAAAATCGAAAGAATGATTTTTTACGAGTAAAAGTTTTGATCCAATAACATGGAAAAATACAGACTATGACGATGAGGATAAAAATATCAAACAATTCGATATCATAGCTACCAATCCTCCATTCGGAAAGTGAAGAGATCTCAAAACAGGCGACAAATGAAAGTGGGACCAGCCAAAAGAAGTCGTAGAACTCTACGAGACCTGGAAAGTAAAAAGGTGAGAAGATGGAGAAGTACCAAACTCTATGGATATGTGAGTGCTATTTCTCGAAAATGCTATGAAAGTACTGCGTCCAGGTGGGCGGATGGGAATCGTCGTATCGAACTCGATAGCGAGTATCAAGGAGTGGGAAAATGTGAGAAAATGGTTCATGGAACGCATGAGGATAGTCGCACTCTTCGATCTCCCATCCAATACCTTTGGTGAGACGGGCGTAGCTACCACGATCATCATAGCCTACAAGCCAAAATATGATGAGCGATATCTCCTCACAGAGGATTATGAGGTATTCGTGAAGGAGATCGAGAATATCGGATACGAAGTGAAGACAGTGAATCGTACTATCCACTTTGCCCCACAATATATCATCAACGAAGAGACATTCGAGAAGACAAGTGATCTCCTCGAGGACTTCTCGACGATGCAGAGAGACTTCACTGAGTATCTCAAGCGACAAGAAGAGTCTATCAAAAAAGCATTCTGACTCGATAACCGAGACTAATCTATGAAAAGCTATATCACAAAGCCACTATCTACTCGATATTCAATTATCAAGCAAAAGCGATATTCGCTTGGGGCTTTTTCATATAGAAAAGTAGATTCTAAAAATCAAAATATACAAACTCTAGAGAATCTCATCATAGACAAGAAGAAGTGATTTGAGCCATGAAGTGATGCATATATTCCATTTTCTGATAGCTATTTTGTTCGGATTTCTGAGATGGAAGATTTGAGCTTTACATTTACTATCACGAATCAGACGAATCGTATCGTTCCACCAGAAAAATCTCGTCAAATCATAAAAAAATGAGATATCTGCTACCAGACGGCGAGTAATGTAGGTAATGTATGCCTCTATGATTGACCAGATGCGTATTATAATTCGCATATCATCCGACTCAATACTGAGAAAAGATGGTATGTATTTGCATTTCTAAAATCTGCCTTCTGTCGAAACCAAGTAGAGGTATGATGATCTATAAAGTGAGTAGATAACTTTACTGAAGATTTTCTACTGGATACTCGCATTCCTTTTCCTACAATCAAAAATCATCCGCATCCTGAAAAAGTCGAAGAATATGTATCTCTGCTGGTACAGAATATGATCGATAAGGAAGAGCAGATCCGACGCAGGAATGATCAGATTGACGAGTTGATTGAAAGGGAGTTGCGAGAAAATCAGAAACAAAAGATTTTCACATATAGACTTCCGAGGCTTTCTGAGCTGAAAAAAGAGGGGAGACTCGATGCTTGATATTATGGTGAAAAGTACAAAAAAGAGGATGCTTATTTTGAATCCTATAGCTGATGATATTCTGATATATTTTCTCTCGGATATGAGATATCGAGATGACAAAATCTACAAGTTTCTAATATCGGTGAGAGTTGGTATTTCAATGGCTATAAAAAATGATCGTATAGACTCCTATTATCAAAATATTTTGCTAATCGAATCATAGAGAGATTTTCTTATATATGAAATAAGTGCGAACTCAAAACTATTAAAAAGTGAGATATTATCTTTTCTTGTCGATGAGAGATGTGACGAGCGTATTATTTCCCAGAGGAGATAGAGAATACTATTACGAATATAGATAACGTTCATATTATTGCTACTTCTCGAAGTATTGAAGAGAGAGCATATCTTTTCTGTATGCTCTGATTTCTAAAGAAACAATGAATACTCGATTCTATAGCATGTACAGGTTCGTGAGCCCCTAGCTTTACAAAGTATCAATTTGAGAAGCTCAAAATACCTAATTTCCCTGAATCAAAACAACAGGAAATCGCAAAACTCTATTATAATCCAATACCAGAAAATACTGATCTCATTCTCGAGAACTATCTCGAACGAGAAAAGATTCGCAATAGTGAAGTAGGGATTTTCCAGCTCAATATGGAGATATTTGCACTCCGAGAAAAACTAGAGGAGATAGTAGATGCTATAGTAATGGAGAGAGAAATTCATCTTCCCCTATAAAACTATAAGTGATGACTATGGAGTCGATGATATGAAGGGGTGGGAGAAACTATAAAAAATAGATTGTAAAAATATCAAAATTTACGTTGCTTTATTTATTAAATTTAATAGACTTAAGTGCATATTTTATCACTTACCCTTTTCTCTTATGAAAAAGCATATCGTCGCTCCGCTCCTACTTCTCTCCTCTATCACTCTCCTCACGAGCTGCATGAGCAAGACGGATACGACTATTCCTACTGTGAAGACTCCCACAGAAGCAGCTATACCCGTAGAGGTCGTCACGACTCCTATATCTACAGGTACTACTATGGCAGTATCAGGATCTGTCTCTACACAAGGTGTCATCCCTGCTGCTGCTCGTGTCCTCACTCGTACAGAGATAGTATCATATAAGACTCCTGCTGGAAGTGATGAAATAGAGTTCTCAGTGAGTGTCACTGATGGAGTCATCACCGCTGCGAGTGCCAATCCAAAGGCGAAAAATGAGATATCTATCAAGCTTCAGACAGCTTTCGCTGCGGATGTATCTTCTAAGGTGGTAGGGATGAAGGCGAAAGATCTCGATATCGATGCTATCGGATGAGCTTCTCTCACTACGGGCGCATTCGAGACATTTGTTCGGTCATTCTAGCCTCTTTCTTCTCTTCGTAAATCCCTCTGAAAAAGAGGGATTTTTCCTTTCCTTTCTTGTATTTTTTCCTATATTTTTCTTATGCAGAAATATTCTTTTGATATTATTGGTACACATCTTCTGCTTTCTCTCGATACTGAGAATGATTGTATCATGCTTTTTCAGAGTATAGAAGAGAGGTTGATACATTTTGAAAAAAAATATTCTCGATTTATCGAGTGAAATTGGCTTCATAATATTATAATGACTCGCCATGGAGTCCTTGATTCTGATAGTCAAAAAATACTTTCATTTGCCCTGAATCTTGCTAAAATCTCGGATGGATATTTCGATCCTACGATCGGAAAAAAACTTTCTGAACTTGGATATGGAAATACAAAACTAGAGCCTAGTACTGGAAATTATAAAAAAGAAAATGGAGACTATCGAGATATCGAGATGCGATGAGAAGAAGTCATCCTTCATGGAGATGTCCTTCTCGAATTCGGAGGAGTCGGAAAAGGATATCTTATCGATATATTACAAAGTATGATTGTCGAGTATTTTGCTCATCAAGGGGGGATTTCTCGATATTTGATCAATTTTGGAGGAGATCTCTATGGAAAGTGAGGATGGAGGGTAGGACTTGAAAGTCCTTTTGTTTCCGATGAAGTGATAGGGGTCTTCGGACTCGAGGATGACTTCTTTGCCTGTAGTGCAGGGACGAAGCGGAAGTGGGGCGATCACCATCATCTGATCGATCCGCATACTGGTGAGCCTGCTAGAGAAGTCGTCGCTTCTTATATAGAAGTCTCAGGGGATCAGGAAAGTGGTGGGATGATCGCTGATGCATATGCGACGACTCTCTGTGTCATGCCATGGGATCATGCTATCGAAATGTTCAAAAAAACCACAGAAATCACTGGAGTTATCGTGAGATATGACGGAGTACTCTTTCGGAAAGAGGGAAGTCGATCTGAAGTTTTTTCTTAGTTTCCAAGTACTTTGAGGAATTTTCCGATGTAGTGATCGACGGGAGCGTAGTCATCGGTAAGGATTGGGAGGTCTTCTCTTATAGGTTTTGTCCAGCGATGGGAGAGAAATTCATTGATTTCAGGATCATCTGAAACCCAGAGGGGAAGACTCTTGTTCTTAAGAGCAATGAG
>JAYWFD010000090.1:0-30019 GCA_043778965.1 Candidatus Altimarinota bacterium | reverse complement strand
ATAATATTATAGAATATCTAGTATGAAACTTATGAAAAATATAATTTTTGTCAAATGTAAAATTAATATTATATTACCATTATCTCATTTCTCCATAATTCTTCGGCTCATGCTCTTTTTCTTATTTCGACTATATCATCATCCTCTCGAAGGAGAAGCTCACCTGCTTCTGGGAAGCTATTGTACCCGTGAGTACTCATACTGGCGCAGTAGGATCCGACTGACTCTATCACGAGAGCATCTCAGATACATGCTTCTGTAAGTGTTCGAGGAAGGAGTCACTCTGGATCTCAGGGTGCGGGAGTGAAGATATCTCCACTTTCGCAGTTATGTCCGACTACAATATACTCTTTTTTATAAGGATTTCCCTTTTTTGGTATAACAATAATAGGATGCTGTGCACCGTAGAGTGATGGGCGAGTCACTTCTGTCATCCCGGCATTTACCTTGATGAAATTATATCCATCCTCTCAGGTATCGACGATATCGATAATTTCTGTTATGAGACTTGCTGAGTTTGCTACGAGGAAGGTTCCCGGTTCGATCTCGAGATGCAGCTTTCTTCATGTTTTCTCATAAAAATCCCAAAAGAGTCACTTCACATGATTCCCGATTTCTTCGAGATTCGCAGTCTTCTCATACTCCATACGAGCTACTTTGAATCCTCCACCGAGTGATACTGTCTCTACATCAGGGAGTTTTTCTACAATATCCAGTACCATGCTTGCCACTTTTTTCCAGACTTCAGGATCTGATCCTGATCAGATATGCGTATGAAGCTTCGTGATCGTGAGACGATATTTCTCTGCGATTTTTTTCGCATCGTCTAAATATTCGTGCCAAATTCCAAAACTTGATCCTGGTCCTCAGACATTGGTCCGATTGGTCCCACCAGATCCCATGCCAGGATTCACTCGGATCGAGGCTTCTGTATTTGGAAAGAGATTCCCATAGGTCTCGAGCTGATGGAGGCTCGTTGCATTGAACTCTACACCGAGATTCACGATCTCTTCGAGATTTCTCGGCATTTCCTGACCGGTGAGCTGGATATGGCTCGCAGGGATCCCAGAACTCAGGGAACGCATCACCTCATATCCACTCGAGGCATCGATATGGAGTCCCTCGGAGTGAAAAATCTGGAGAAGGCTTCGATTCGAACTCGTCTTCATCGCATAGCGTGGAGTCAATCAGAAATGGTGAGGGAAGTTTATAACCTTCCGTGCTTGTTCCCGGAGAATCCTCTCTGAGTAGACAAAAATGGGAGTTGCATAACTATCACGAATTTTAGCAATAGTATCTGGAGTGAGAAATCGAAGAGTATTCATATGAGAAAAAGAGTTAAATAAAACCTCCCCGATTTCTCGGAGAGGCTTGAAGTGTTTGGGATATCACGACAAAGAACCTATCCGAGTGGAGAGAAAATCTTCTTCATGATGATAACTTTAGAGAACATGAATTTAAGTATAGAGAGAAAGTGATGAGAGTCAAAAATATTATTCTATCTGGTTGGGAATATATCTCGAGCAGCCATCTCTACTGCTTGCTGGACTATTGCTATTCTTTGAGCTGGAGTTCTATCTTTTAAGTCTAGTCGTAAAAAGTGTACGCCTTGTTCAGGTTTCGCTTGTTTCATCGCTTCTATCGTCTCAATAAATTCCCCATCTTCTGGAAGGATAATTCACTCTTTCGTAAGTTCACTTCGAAATTGTGCATGATGTGATGTTTCAAGCATGATGACTGGAACACCAGCTTTCTTATACTCATCGAATGTACCATCAAGCCACGGTGTAGCAGCAGTAGCAGTATGAGTCTCGATAGGGTGT
This sequence comes from Candidatus Altimarinota bacterium, assembly GCA_043778965.1. GTDB lineage: Bacteria > Patescibacteriota > Gracilibacteria > BD1-5 > UBA2023 > JAGOMW01. Next base: position 28,196 of record JAYWFD010000090.1, on the reverse strand, counting down.
CAGTATTGATCTAGCATCCCTTGTATAGTCGAGAGACGTTCAGCATCAGTGCTTTTTGAAGAGCTAAATGTAGACTGAAGATTTCTCAATGTTTCAGTGTCAACTTCGAAATATCCTTTTTCCTTGAGATCTATGTTATACCATTGGTTCATCTTTTTTTGATCACCACCACAAGCCAGAAATATTGCTCGTTCGAGGTTGCTCGACTTTGCTATATCCTGAGATGGAGCATTTGAGATTCTCACATTTTTCTCATCGCGAGGACGGTATATACCAGTATGGAAAAATTCGTCGAGGACATCATTTTCATTGGTAGCTATATGGATCATCTTGATGGGGAGTCCCATATATTTCGCATACATACCAGCAAGTGCATCTCAGAAGTTTCCTGAAGGAACAGAGAAGACGACTTCCTGTCCTGCTGGTATTACTCACTGTTTTACGAGCTCAGTATAGGCTCGGAAGTAGTATACAGTCTGGGCAAGGATACGAGCAATATTAATCGAGTTAAATGACGTGATGCCATATTCTTCCTTAAACGAACTAAAATTATCACCATTAAGAGCTTTGATAATATCTTGAGCGGGATCAAAAGGTACATCTACAAGAAGTGTAAGAGCATTTGGATTATTCATCAGTCCATGTGTCGCCTGGAGTGCTTGAACCTGAGATGGTCACTTGCCTGTATTTGGATCACGTTCAGGAAGCATGAATATAGATTTGATATGCTGAGTTCACTTTACTCCATGATGTGCAGCATTGATGGTATCACCACTTGAGGCTCCGAGTACATGTCGAGTTTTGATCTTTGTACCACGCTGAGATAGCTTGGTTATGATAGCATCGAGAAAGCGAGGGAGGAATTCGAGGGCTACATTCTTAAATGCCATGGTCGGACCATACCCAAGATGAAGAGAATAAAGTCATTCTCAAACATGTTTTATAGGGGTTACATCCTTACTATACCAGTTATCTCCGTGTGGTTTGAGCCATTGTTCAGCATAGGCTTCGTCGATAATTTTCTCAAATTCTTCTGGAGATATGCCCCACTCAAAAGATCAGAGTATAACCATTGCCAGCTTCTTATAATCAAAATTAGCCATTCATTTTAAATAGTCAGTATTGAAAAAAGGGAGACCTCACTCTTCTAAGGAAAAGAGTCCACCACCCTTATCTGGCTGACTTTTTTGTACGGCATCAGGAAGGTTCACGGCATCGACATATCCACGAGAGTCAACAAATTGTTTGTAGAAAGTATTGAAGTGAAGTTTTCTTGAGATTGTAGATGTGAACATAAATTATTTTAAAGTAAAATTACTATACAAATATAGTAAAATATGTCAAAATTATCTAATAAAATTAAGACTTCCAATCAGATACTTCTCTCATCCGAGCTGAATACCTCGAATTTTCGTCGACCATATACCTGTAGATGGACCAGATGCATCGAGAATCTCCAGGTTTTCATATCCGAGTACTTCTAGTATGATCGCCACATGTCCGATCTCAACGGTATCATCCCAGAGAAAGAGTAGATCTCCTGGTCGGATTTCTGATTCTGATTGTACTTCTTTCGTGATACTCCGAAGATATTGAGCAGTTCGATAAAAATATAGATTCATACATCATGTATCGATGAGTGATCGAGAGATAAGATGAGAACAGTCGATTCAGTTGGTCTTATCTGACCCATCCCCACCGAGTATGTATGGATAGTCGAGATACTTTTTTGCTGAATCGATAAAATTCGCGCGTGAAACATACTCCTGAAATTCAGGAGTGAAGGTGATATATCGATTTAAATATCGGACGATACGATAGTATATATCCATATTTCTGAAGATTATTTCTCCGAAGTGCTTGCCCACCATTCACCAAGTCCGATAATTTTTTTTGTAAGTTCTTTTCCGAGGGGAGTAAGTCCATAACTTCATTCATTTGTACATTTCTCGAGGACTCTAGCTTCTACGAGTTCTGCTAGTCGATCAGTCAGGATCTTCGTATTGGGCTTACCTGTATGCTCTCTGATAGTCGTGAAGGTATGATGACCAGAGGCGATCGCATGCATGATAAAAATATTCCATTTTTTCCCGAGGAGAGTAAAAAGATGAGTCGTATTCGGACAGGCACAGCTTGGAGATTTGACCATATTTTTTCTAAGTTATTTTTATAATAGTCAATTTCTTTTCTAAAGCAAAATAATTTGCATTTCATGTAGTTCTCTATAGAATCTAATTACTTTATATTTTAAACTAAATTATATGTCTTTTCTCTCCAATCTCAACTGGCGGTATGCTACGAAAAAATTCGATCCTACTCGCAAAGTTTCAGATGTTAATCTCGATACTCTCCTCGAAGCGATACGACTCACTCCTACTTCATTCGGGATGCAACCATATCACTTCTATGTGGTATCGAGTCAAGATATCAAGGATAAAATCCAGGCAGCAGCATGGAATCAGCCACAGATCGGCTCATCTTCTCATCTGATCGTCTTCACGGCTCGTACTGATCTTCCTGAGAATAAAGAGGAGTTCTTCGTACTTCTCTCTGGTGGGAATCCAGAAGTACGTGCGCAGCTGAAAGGATATGAAGATATGGTAGCAGGTTTCGTCGCGAGTAAGGCTGATCCTACAGATGCTCTCGGATGGTCTGCGAGACAAGCATATATAGCTCAAGGATTTGCTATGGCGGCTCTTGCGGAACTCGAGATTGATTCATGTCCTATGGAAGGATTCGATCCTGTCGCAGTAGGAGAACTTCTCAGACTTCCTGATTCTCAGAAGGCGGTCTTACTCCTTCCGATCGGTTATCGTGCAGTCGATGAGTCTCCTCGTCCGAAATCTCGATTTACGAAAGAGTCACTCTTTACTGAGGTAAAGTAAAGTTGCATCATATCCAAAAAACTATAGTATCCGAATATGGAACTATGGTTTTTTTATGCCATCATCGCATCACTTTCGATAGGGATCAATGGATATCTCGTGAAGCTCCTCTCGGATAGAAAAGTGGATGGGGCAATTTTTACCTTTCTTCAGGGCTTGACATATTTGATATGATGATTTCTTCAGACAGTTTTTATGGGTGATCGGATATCTTGGTGAAAAGATGAAACATCCATTATAGCTATCTCTGTTATTATCGCTATTATCATATTTAGTAACATTCGCCTACGAGTTAGGGCATTGCACTATCTTTCCTCGTCAGAGTACTATATCGGTTATCGAATTGGATTGACGATAATTCTCACTATCTTAGGTGTACTATTTTTTAAAGAAAGTATTTCCTATTCACAATATTTTGGATTATTTCTCTGAACGAGTGCTATTATCTTTCTGTTTGAAGATGATAAAAAATTACTACATTCGAGAAAATGGGGAAATGCAATTTTATTTCTTTTTTTGAGTATCGGAGCGGGAGTTGGGATACAAATCTTCGCAAAACTACAAGGAACTTCTGATTTTTCACCTCCAATAATGCTTTTTTACCAATGAGTGACAATGTTGATCATTTCAGTAAGCATCGATCGAAAAGCATTGAGAGTATACTTTACTCATTGGAGAGAAAATTTAAATACTCTCATTATCTGAATCATTGCTACAATATTTGTTTATATTTCAGCTATTTCAGTTTTAAATGCCTATCTCCAATGAGGAAATATGAATATAATTACAAAAATTGCAGCATATTCTCTCTTTGTTCCGATTATTCTCTCTGTAATTTTCTCAGGAGAAAAAGTTACCTATAAAAAAATAATCGCTTTTCTCCTGACGATAGTGAGCCTCTACTATCTCGTATAGTTTTTTTTAATGAGCTTGAATTTCCATTTATTCTTTCTTGAGTAATGTTTTCATAGTATCAAGATCGACATCTTTGGGTATTTTCACTTCTTTCTTTGTATTGACATCTTTCGGCATAAATGGTCATACTTTTGTTTCTTTTTCTCGTTTTTTCTCACTGGCAGGAAGACTTCCAGCGGAGAGTATAGAGTTCCCATCTATGACTGCTTTTCCCTGAGTCAGGGGATTACTTCGTATTCTTTCTTTTTTCTTTCCATAAAAATAAAGGGGTACAGTGATGAGAAGTCATAGTACCGAAAATATGAGTATAGAGTTTTTATAGGCAAGAATTCACTCTCATATGTATGAATAATTTTGGATCCATGAGAGAAATCATTCGCTTAGAAATGAAAAATGCTCTCCTTCTTTCCAGAAAGTCGTCATAGTTTCATCCCAGATAAATAACAGTCCCGTAAAGAGAAGAAAAAAGAGAAAGAAGAGGATTTTTTTCATAGGAGAAGAATGAGAAAGTAAAAAATATTTATTGTTTAGTGATCTCACACGTTTCTGGTTCGGGCTCGGTATCGAGGTCGAGTGTTATGGTGGCACCAGGAAAACGCGCTCAGAGTCGGGATTCTATATTTTCAGAGTGACTATGTGCTTGTGAGAGTAGGATATTTTTGTCCCGGAAAACGATATGTGCCTCGATAAAGATATCGTCTCATGATTTTCGAGTCTTGAGATAGTGGTATCATTCCAGTCATTTTTCATTTTTGAGAATCTTCTCTATATCTCTTACCTCTTCTTCTGTGAGAGATTGATCAAGGAGCATTGATATTCCACTCCAGATTATTGGGATAGCATTTTTCATGATCCAGAGAGCAATCCCAAATGCAAATACCGAGTCAGCCCACCAAAGTGAAAAATATTTTGTGAGAAGTAGTGCAATGAGTATCCCACTATTCATGAAAAGATCAGAAGAATAGTGAAGAGCATCCGATCTTATAAGAAGAGAACTATTGATTTTCGCAATACGAAGAAAATTCCACATGATGATCGATGTTCAGATTATCGCTACAATCATGGCGATAATCTCAGGAAGAGAGACAGTTGGTGATTTATTTGCAAGAAAATTCACTATGCCATTGTATCCAAGGAATACTCATGATCCGAGTATGATCAATCATTCGAATATTGTAGCAAATCCTTGGACTTTTCCAAGTCAGTATGCATATCTTTTTGTACGGTTTTTTTCTGAGAGTTTGAGTGCGATCACGTTCACTCCCGAGACGAACATATCCATAAGAGAGTCGAGTGCTGATCCTAGAATCGCAAGCGACCCTGATGCGAAACCGATAATCGCCTTAAGAATCGCAAGCATGATGGATATCACGAGTGCAAATCGTATACCAAAAGAGGGGGTAGTAGGAAGGTTGAACATAGAGAGGCAGAAAAATTCTGATGAGAGGAATTCTATTATCTCAGGAAGTAGGTACTTGCAATTCGAATATTTTCTGATGAAGTTTTATTCTCCGCATCGAGAAGCAGTATCTCCCGAAGAGTGAACCACTTCGCTTCACCGACTGCTGTTTCATCTTCGATGGTCCCAAGGTAGTGTATAAGTACTATATTCTCTTCATTTCCATCGCGTTTGATCATGCCAATAAGTACAAGTGGTTCATCATCAGAAAGCGAGATAGGAGTATCTCATATGATTTCCTGTGCTCGTATAAGAGCATTTTCACGAAAGTTTAAGGTATCGTCGAAGCGTCCTCCGATAAATTGGTATTTTTTTGTTTCTTTTGAGATATGCAATAACAATCTTGATCCTACTTTACTTTTGATAACTGGACCTGTAGAAATCGTTATTTTTTCATTTCTTCCGTCAAGATGTGTGCAAGGGTAACTGTAGATGACAGACATGAGTAAAGAGAGTGATAGTATCACTCTAGAGTATAAAAAATCTCATAGAGATAGCAAGTAATAATACGGAGCTTAGTAAGTGAGGTCTAATCCAAACTGAAGAGTGCTTCTATAGTCTCATGAAAATGCATATACATCTATGAGACCACCATATTGTATACGATACGTATAGGTATTTTTATCTCCATTGGTATTGATATTTCCTGGTTGAGTGACGATCGTCACTCAACCGCTCATCGATGATATGATGTTGCTGTATCCACCAGAATATTGTTCGAATCCATACCCACCGGTTCCTGTCCAGTGTACTATAACCTCGCCACTATAAGAAAGGGGAGTTCCCGACATGGACAATATAAACGGTGCTCAGACAGTCTTCACAGTGATGGTAAGCTCACTGGGATTCGAGGTTTTCTGGACTCATGGAGTTATGTTTCCAATATCGACCGTAGGTTGATTGAGTATCCATTCAATCTCATCGATATAGAATTCATTGGATACGATGGTGCCATTCCCTTGATAATCTCTTACTGTGAATGTATAGAGATGTTTCCCATAGGGCATATCCACGAATTGCCAAGTACCAGTCGAGGACGTGATATCTGGGCTTCCAGAGAGGTAGAGCGGAGAAATATCATCTCACCAAGTAGATCCGCTCCATTCTTGGATAGCAATATCGATAGAACTTGTGTCTATACCACTACCAGCATCGGAATATGTCGATACAAAAGAAAAATCTCCACTTGGCAATAGTGTACCAGAGGCAATAGATACAGAATCTATAATTGGTGGAATACTATCTGGAACAAGAAGCCCAATCCATGAAAAATATAGAACAGTCTTGGTTCAAAGTGTGGTAAAAGCTCAAGAGACGAGTAAATTATAGTCTATGTCTATCCCAAGTGCATATACTATTCCATTCGCATTCGGATTAAAACTTCCATTCAATGCTCCCGTAGAAGTGACCCTCGCAATTCTATTCCTTGCTGTAGCCGTCACAGTCGTAAATGTCCCTCAGAATATGATGTTTCCACTTGGTTCGATCGTGAGAGCTTGAACGATATTGTTTACATTCGGATCAAATCCCGCATCGAGCCCCCCGGTACTACTCACTCTTGCAAGTCTATTTTTTGCCGTGACTCCGACCGTCGTAAATTGTCATCCGAAGACGATATTCCCCCTGCATCGATCTTGAGATCCCAGACAGTATTATTCACATTTGGATTGAATACTGTATCGAGTGCGCCTGTAGAGTTGACACGAGCGAGTCTATTTCGTGCTACTCCTCCCATAGTCGTAAATGTTCATCCGATGAGCACCTTTCCATCACTTTGTACTCCTATCGTATATACGATATTATTCGAATTCGCATTAAATGTCAGATCAAGAGTTCCATCACTGTTGAGTCTTGCGATACGATTCCGTGCTACTCCTCAGACAGTAGTAAATATTCATCCTATAAGTATTTTTCCATCACTTTGTACCACGATAGCACGTACAGCATTGGCAACTACTACAGTGATATTCGCATTAAATGTCAGATCCAGAGTTCCATCCGTGCTTAGTCGTGCAAGATAATTACGTACTATTGCACCAGTTCCTATAATAGTGAATAAGCCTCATATAAGTACCTTTCCATCAGATTGTATTGCAGAAGCATAGACGATGTTATTGACGAGAGGATTCGCAAATGTCGTATCTAAAGCTCCTCCGGTACTTATCCTTGCTACACCACTCATCGCGACTCATCAAATAGTAGTGAACTGTCATCCTATTATTACCTTGTTATCTGTTGTATAGGGAGTAGTAGTCCAGACGATATTGTTCGGAAGGTCGATGATAGGTGTGTATCCGAGGGCAAATGAGGATGCACCACAAGTATAGAATACTATTTTCCCGTTCCGTACTATCCCCGTATTACTGGGTTTTGTTGCTACTCCACTTGAGGTACATTCGGTATCAGAAGATGTAGAAAGCCCGCTGGTGTTATACTCAGTATCAGTGGAATGTCGTACAAGAATATCCACGAATCTCCCATGAGGAATATTTGGAGTATTGATTTCGAGTCGTACGGGTTTCGAAAATATGATATGTTCCCCAGGTATTCCATATTCGAAGGTGATAATTTCAGTCTCAGATCATCACTCTTTCATACGAAAATGCGAACGAGCCTTATCTGTCTCTATTCCATGAGTTTCTGAAATACCGAAACCTTCCATGTTAAGTGAGAGTTCTGCAGCATTTCTGATGAGAGTATTTTCGAGGAGTTCACTCGTGATGATACTACTTTGTACTATGCCATGAAGAGTTGTCCTTTTTTCGATAAGAGCATTTGAGAGGGTTCAGATACCTCCATTTTGAAAAGGAAGAGTGAGCTCTTCTGATACAGTATCTGGAACTGACTCTGTTATGAGTGGAGAATCGAGAAGATCGAATCTCTCTGAGGTTTCTTGTATATCACCATAAGGAAGAGCATCTATCGAATTTCTCACGATTCGGCCATAACCATTAGAAGTACTAAAAAATAATACTTCACAGCATAAGAGGATGATAGTTATGTATTTTTGTATTTTTTTGGAGTACATGTATCGATTTCTACCATCATACCACTCTCTTATCTCGAACCAAAATTTTGTCAACAAAACTACCTATTTGTATATTGCTATTTAATTATAATCAATATATGGGAGAATTAATAAAGAATTAATCTTTGCTAATGCGTATCTTGACTGAGTACATGTTGAGATTCTTTATCTTCGTGATGTTCAGGGTTATGACTTGCAAAGAGGGTCATAAGAATTGTACCAAGTAGGAATACTGATATAGTGAGATATTTATTTCTCGACTGAGAGTGGATCATCGGGAGGAGATCAGAAGTTGCTACATAGAGAAGAGAACCTCAGGCGAAAGCAGCAGCAAGTCCTACAAATACCTCTGATACATTCGAAAGTATAAGATCTGAGAGCACGTATCCTAAAGGTGCTGCAAGGGCGAAGAGTACAAGAAGTGGTATTTGGATTTTTTTTCTCAGCTTTGACTCTCGAAGTATCGCAGCAAGTGAGAGTGAGACAGGAATCTGATGCATGGCAACGCCGAAGAGGATCGCATACCCTGCAAGTTCTGAGAGTCCCATACCAGCTCGTATCCCGAGCCCATCGAGTAGAGTATGGGCAAATATCGTGACAAATGATATGATCGCGACATGATCAGAGTGTTCATGGGGATCCTCATGTATATGATCGCCATGACCATGATCATGCTTATGGGGAGTGAGGAGCTCCTCGATGATATAGATGATGATAAATCCTGTGAGAAATGCATAGATGGCATTTGCTGATTGCTCTAAAGATTCAGGAAGGATATGCACGAGTGATACTGAGAGCATCGATCCAGCACCGAGGGCGATGAGGAGATTTATGAGTGTAGGATTTATCCTTTTGAAACCATAGAGGAGGAGTCCAGTAGCTGAGATAAGAGTGAGGATAAGAAGAGGTGTGAACATAGGATAGTTATTTAATTTACTTTGTTGTTGTGTTTTTTGAACGATAACTTCAGAGGACGTAAGGTTTTGCATATATAGACAATATTAACTTTACGCTATGACGAATTTAAGATCCTTTTCCATGTATTCTTCACCATAGTTTACTCAATCATATTCAAACGGTATATACAAAAATGAGATTGAGGCCAATGGATAAGAGATAACTAAAAATAGAGTCATCCATAAAATTCTCAAATACAAAAAACCATGGAAAGATCGAAACAAGCACTATCAGTCAGCAGTATAAAGTTTTGCAGGTGGCCGCATAAATCCATAACGATAACGTGATCGATAAGTATATTCAAATAAGTGAGAGTCCAATTTTTGAAAATTTCATAAGAAAAAATTATCTGATAGTATTATTTACACTGAGTACAGTACTTCAAAAACTCTACAGACTCAGACTTCATAGCTTCGGGTGCGAGAGGGAAGTGGGACTCGCTCACGGTCGTACATTTTGTACAATAGGAGAGCTTCACTCACTCATCTCTATGTCCATGACAGAGGGTGAATATACGCTCATCACCGACTCGTATCTCGTGGATGATATGCTCACGGACGAATGCATCGATGATGCGGTAGAGTGTCGTCGAATTCATCTCTTTGGTATCGATGAAAGTTTTTTTGAGTTCATCGAAAGTCAGAGACTCTCGTTCCTCGAAAAGACTCTGGATATGACGTCGATGGACAGTAGACAGCATGGGTATGGTTTATACAGTATTTCCTTATACTATGCATATTTTTGCAAATGCAAATATTTCTAAATTATTTTAGATAAAAAATCCTTCGAAATAATCTCGAAGGATTTTTCGAGAGTAAGAAGGATATCTATCTGAGCACACAAGCATTGCAACTCTTCATACGAGCGTATGTCGTACTCGAGATATAAGGACTCGCGAGCTTCGTATGGATATCATATATAGTTCCACAGTTCTCACAGAAGCTCACGGTCACAGCATCGTTCTCAGAGGGATTATCGCACTGACAAGGGAATATCACTCGCTCTCAGGCGATCGTCATCTCATGGATGAGTCACTGTGCTGAAAAGGCATCGACGATACGATAGAGCGTCGCGAGATTCATGTGTCCACTCGTGACAAGGGATTTTCTAAGATCAGAAAAGGTCACACGAGAGGACTTCTGGAGCTCTTCGACAAACCGACGACGTGACATAGTAATACGAGAGGCGGGCATAGTTTCTTGTAAAAATAGAGATAAAAAGGGACGAAGGATCAAAGGTCAGAAATATAGTGATATTTTTTATAATTGCAAATGTTTGCACGAGCAATATTACCAAGTCCAGCTCGTTCCACTTGGTCCTATCTCAAAAATTTGGTCTTTATAACGTGGATCTTCTTTTGCCTTTTTGAGATCTTCGAGGGGTTCATCTTGGTTATCATCCGCAAGATCGAAGGTACCATAGTGTATTCCGAGAGACTTTCTAATGCTGAGTTCTCGTTGGAGTCACATGCCTTCGAAAGGATCTGTATGTACAGGAGCCATAAACCAACGAGGCTTATAAGCACCTATAGGGATGAGGCCTATATCGAATCCTTCAGGGTATTTCTCATATATGCTGTCGATAAAGGGGCCATATCCAGTATCTCAGGCAAAATAAATGGATTTTCCTCCCACTTCCATACGAAATCCTCACCAGAGAGTTTTATTTCTATCAGTCAGTCCACGAGCGGAGAAGTGTTGGGCAGGAAGATAGATGATCTTTGCGGTCATTTCTCATTTTTGATGTTCTATTTCTTGCCACCAATCCATTTCTATAACATTATCGATATGACGATCTTTGAGGTATTTCACATTCCCGAGACCAGTATAGATGAGAGGATTATCTTTCGTTTTGAGTTGTTTCAGCGTCGAAATATCCATATGATCGTAGTGATTGTGGGAAAGAAGGATGATATCGATCTCTGGGAGATCTTCGATCTTGACCCCAGGATCAGTAAACCGACGAGGTCCAGTCCATGAAAATGGACTTGCTCGATTCGACCATACGGGATCAGTCAGGATATTGAGTCCAGCTATTTGTATGAGTACAGTCGCATGCCCTATATAAGTCACTATTGCCTCACCACTCATATTTCGTTCTACGGGAATCGTAGTTGCAATCTCTCTTTTCTTCCACTTATTTTTCTCTCGATGGAGGAGCCAGTAGATCAGTCATCCTTTTTTATCATCACTTCTTTCTATACGGTAAGATTCTTTCGGAGACCATCCGATATTATAGAACCGCTTTCCATCGAAGTGATCCGAAATGATTCATTTATATCCCTTGCTTGCATAAAAAATATTGATCACAAAAAAGACAATCGCTGTCAGAACGATACTTCAGAGAGTACAAATGATAAAGATGATAAAGATATCCATTTATTACTGCGAATTTTGTTTTTAAAAAATCTACCTATATCTGAGCCGAGAGAGTATAGGGAAGAAGCAGCTTAGAGCAATAGTATTATTATATGAAAACACTCTTTAATATGAAAAATATAGATCATGCAAGAAGAGTCGAAACAGGAAGGGTAAGTATCCAAGCCATGAGTATCGCCTTGATCGTACCGCCTTGAAGACCTCACTTTCCATGCTCGTGTGCCATAGTACCTGCGACTCATGAAGAAAGTATATGTGTCGTAGATACAGGAAGATGGAAGTGGGATGCTGTCTGGATAGTGACAGCTGTCATGATCGATGCTACAGTCGCTTGTGCATAAGTAAGCTTATCTTTTCCGATTTTTTCGCCGATAGTGATCACGATACGTTTCCAGCCGACCATAGTTCCAAGTCCGAGCGATATAGATATCATGATGATAACCCAGTATGGGATTTTTTCTGTACCTCAGATAATTCCAGGAATATCATATTCTTTTGGGAAAAAGGCGATGAGGATAAGCATTGCAAGACCGACACCTTTTTGGCCATCATTGGATCCATGAGCAAAACTTACGAATGCACTGGAAGTGATGAGAGTTGTTTTTATCCATGATTTTGGATATTTATTCCAGAATCGTCCGGGGTGCTGGAAGAAGTCACGATTCTTTACATAGAGATGAAGTAGGTGCATCGCACCAAATGCAAGCATAAAACCTACTACAGGTGAAACAAGAAGTGACTCAAATACTTCGATAGTTTTCTTTGTCGGAAGCACTATACTCGGATCAGTCCAGTACATCACAAGAGATACTCCGAGTATCGAGCCGATAAGAGTATGTGAACTTGATGCAGGAAGTCCCATATACCAGGTTCCAAAATTCCATATAATTGCCGCTATAAGAAGTGAGAGCACTGCACAAATACCAAAAGCCATTCCAGAATGTGCAATCTTATCGAGAGGAAGTAGTTTCATAATACCTATAGCTACTCATGTTCCACCTATGACTACCCCGAGAAAATTAAAGAATGCTGCAAGAAGCACTGCTTTTTTCGGTGCGAGAGAGTTCGAGTATATTACTGGTGCTACGGCATTCGCTGTATCATGAAAGCCATTGATAAATTCGAAGGCACAAACGAGAAAGAGGCAGAGTCCAGCAAAAAGCAGCGAGTAGTCCATAGAAAAATGATAGGGAATAGAGATGAGATGAAGTGTTCTTCATTCGGTATCTTTCAATGGTCTCATAATCTTCGTAAAAAAGCAAATAAATACGGTATTTTCTTTGATTTTTCTCTCTTTTTCCGTACCATTTTTCATATTCTCTAATTTTGTTTCATATGTGTTGAATCTTCTGATATCTTGGTCGTATTGGAAATGCTCATAAAGAAGTCCTGGCAGGTCTTCAGCGCCTTGAATATCGAGGGTATGACTCAGCAGGTATCTGTGTCGTCAATCATGAGAAAAAGATCGAAGTCATCCGCTCTATCGGGAAGGTGAGTGGACTCAAAATAAAGTCAGATACCTATGATCTTGCATCGTACCATGCGGGGATCGGACATACTCGGTGGGCAACTCATGGTGGAGTCACAGAGGCCAATTGTCATCCGCATACTTCAGAGAATGGGAGATTTGTCGTGATTCATAATGGTATTATCGAAAACTATAGTGAGCTTAAATCAGAACTCATAGAAAAATGATATAATTTCCAATCACAAACAGATACTGAAGTCGTCGTCGCACTCTATGAGGATATCTTTACTGGAGATCATCTGGAAGCGCTTTCCCTTCTTCTTGCTCGTATCGAGTGAGCGTATGGACTCGTATTTCTCGATAGAGATCATCCAGATCGTATATTTGGTGCGAAAAAATGATCTCCTATGGTGCTCTGATTTGGTGAAGGTGAGCGATTTGTCTCATCGGATTATCGATCACTCATAGGACTGATCGATGACTATATCATCCTCGAAGATGGAGATATGTTCATGCTTACCCCAGAAGATTATATCGTTCGTGCTTCAGGGAATCCAGTCGAGCGATCTCATCATGCGATCGATGAGACAGAGAAGCCCATCGATCTTGGAGATTATCCACACTTTATGCTCAAAGAAATATTCGAGCAAGGTGAGGTACTTCAAAATGTATGGCGTGGACGTATCGATTTTGAAACAGGAGAACTCCACTCGGATACACTCGCAAGAATATCGACTCTTGGTATTACAAATGCTATCATCGTAGCATCAGGGACGAGTTATCATGCAGGACTTCTCGGGAAGTACTATCTTGAAGAACTTGCAAGCCTTCCGACTGATGTCGTCGTATCGACTGAGTTCAAATATAAGAAAAAATTCATAAACAAAGAGACGCTTTACATATTCGTCTCACAATCAGGGGAGACGATCGATACACTGGATGGACTCAAAATCGTGAAAGAACAGTGAGGTCATGTATTCGGGATCGTGAATGTTCCAGGTTCTGCGATTGCTCGTACAGCGGAACAAGGACTCTTCATCCGTGCAGGAGTCGAAGTCGGTGTCGCATCGACGAAGGCTTTCGTCGCACAGGTCGGATGCTTCCTCTTCCTCTCACTCTATCTCGGGAAGAAAAAGTGACTCGACTATCGTCGATATCGTGACATCCTCACTTCACTTTCAGTATTATCTGAACGTATAGAAGATACTCTCTTGACTTCAGAGGCGATCCGTAAAGTTGCTGAGAAATATGCGAAATATGAGAACTTCTTCTATCTCGGTCGTTCACTCGAACTTCCGATCGCCATGGAGTGATCTCTGAAACTCAAGGAGCTCACGTATATACACTCAGAAGCCTACTCATCCTGAGAACTTAAACATGGAAGTATCGCCCTGATCGAAGAAGATTTCCCCACGATCATCGTGAATGGATGAGGTCCACTCATGGCGAAAAATCACTCTTCCGTCGAAGAGATCAAAGCTCGAAATGGAAAAGTCATCGGGATTATCGCATCGACGGATCCGAAGAAATCTGTCTACTCTGATACGATAGAATTCACTCCACTTCATGATGAACTCAATGTATTCCTCGAAGTGATCATCCTCCAACTCTTCTCCTACCACGTGGCGAACGTTCTCGGCCGTGATATCGATAAACCACGCAATCTTGCAAAATCCGTAACGGTAGAATAAATATGAAAATCATCTCCTGGAATGTAAACGGCATCCGAGCTACAGAAAAAAAGTGAGAAATCCAAAATCTGATATCATCGCATGATCCAGATATTTTCTTCATGCAGGAGATCAAAGCGACTCCCGATAAGCTGTCGGCGTACCTCCTCTCACCACCAGGTTATACCGCTCACTATAATCCTGCAGAGAAAGCCTGATATGCTGGGACGTGAGTATGGATCCATGATCGAGTGTATGAACAAGCGATAGTGAGATTTCTCGATAGCTTTCCTGATGATCCTACTGCGAATGAAGGAAGAGTCGCGCATGTGGAATTAAAAGTGAAGAATGCTACTATCAGTCATTGCCACGTCGATTTTTCACACGAACAGAAAAATTTCCTCGCAATGACGGAGCAGGGGATTATCGATATTTTTGGTATCTACTTCCCGAATGGAGGGAAAAGTGAAGATGCATGGAAGGGGAAGATCGTATTTTATGCCGAGTTTGCACAGTATATGGATGCACTCAGGGAGAGTGGACATCATGTACTTTGGGGATGAGACTTAAACTGTTCTCATCATGAGATCGATCTTGCTCGCCCGAAGGAGAACGCTGGAAAAATCGGATTTCATCCACTCGAACGTGCATGGCTCGATGGCCGTGTGACAGATGGATGGCATGATATGTTTCGTGTACGAAATCCTGATCAGGCAGAAGTCTACTCATGGTGGGATGTGATCACTCGCTCTCGTGAGCGAAATGTCGGATGGAGGATCGATGCTTGGTGGGGAAGTGAAGGTATAGAAAAAAATACAAAAAATATCGAATACCTTCCCCTTCATATGGGATCAGACCACTGTCCTATAGTGATAGATCTCGATATATCGATCTAAGGTTGAGGACAAGCGATATCTGGTTGACCTTTCATACAGTTCTTATAGGCATCTGGAGTTTTCTTCTTGAGGAGATCATTGGTAATAGTTATCTGTGCATGGATATTGACGAGATCGGTGATCATCTTTTCATTGAGAGTTTCATCATTGGTTTTTGCTTTTTGGATCTCTTTCCAAAATGCTCACATATCTGTCCCAAGTCGTACTTTTGCTGTATCATAGGCGAGACTTCTTTCGATGAACTGATCAGTTGTTTTGGATTTCCAGATCAGTCACTTCATGAAGCTTGTGACATTTGCTGCTATAGTCGAGGTGACCTCACTACATTCGTAGTTTGCTTTTCCGAGTTCTTCAGGGTTGCTTCCAGGATCAGTTTTGCCTTGGACGCAAGAGAGCTTCTTGAGCATGGAGTCACGGGCCTTCTGAGTCACTCATTGACGTGCAAGCTCGGCAGATAAGAGACGCTTTTGGAGATCTGCATATGCTTTGGTTTTTGCTCACTTCCCGAGGAGGAGGTCGACCGCTTTCCCCCAATCATCTTGAGTATCACCAGTTTTCTTTGCTGATGTTTGGAGACGTTTTTGGATCTTTTCCATGATATCTTGGATATTGCCGACTCCCGCATCAGACTTACAAGTCGCGGTGCTCTCTTGGTTATAGTTACCTAGTATTTCCATGAAGAGTGCTTGCATATCTCACTCCAGTCCCGCAGGAACCCGCTTCTCTCATACGACTACGGCTTTATAGTATGCGACGAGAGATCTATGAACTTCGAGCATATTCGATAGAGCGGTTCGTGGGCTCATCCCCGTAGCTGGATCAACTTCATCGAGAGTACAAGCTCATACGATATTTTTGATTGCAGGAACGAATTGATTTGCTTCGATATTTTCGAGGATTTTTCACTGGTTGACTACGGGTCACTTTGAGTTTCACTCACTCGTCACTATGATCGTATACTTAAAATCTGTCAGAAGATCCTGAGAATAGAGAGCTCTTGTTCCGATAGTTTGGAAGAATTCTCCGAATCTATTCTCATTCGAGAATGTTCCATTTTTCCCACTACAGAGATTCTTTCCTGATGCAAATGATTTGATCTTACCGAGGTTATCTCAGATATCTTTCTGGTATTTGAGAAGGAGTGGGGGAGGTCACTTCTCTATAGTACAAGCGACTCATACTTGTACTCCTGCGAGTATAAAAAGGAGTATGATACTGAAAATTCAGATGATAGATGGAAGTATGTGCATAGTATATTTAAGAACAAGCATCTTTTTTGGAATTCATCTCTGTGAGATTCGATATGATATTGTTAATTTGGTTGAGCATATTCGCGGTATAGGCCTGTATCTCCGTGAGATCAGTAGAGAATGAGTCATAGTAAGATTTTCTTCCAGTATTCATATGAGAGTTCACACAGTCGGTGAATTTTACTATTTCAGCAGCTTCTTGGGGTCCGAGGGGGATTGCTCCATTTCAGACTGTTTCACTCGTATATCAGGATGTCCTATTGTATCCAGCACCGCCGATACTTCGTGCTCTTGCTTCATCAGTCGATAGTCCAGCAGAAGCATTTCCACATTTTTGGATATCCTTGAGTTCTTGGGCTTCTCTTTCTGGAGTTGCCTCTTTTTTATCTCGACGAGTTTTTTGAGGATTTTCATCGAGAAATACCTTGAGTCCTGCAAGTGTACTTGGTAGATTGAGTCATTTCTTCGGAGAAGATGCAGTATTATTCGTCATCACTTCACAACCGAGAGCACTTTCAGATATTGGTTGCATGATCTTGATATGCTTATCCAGAAGTCATTCTATCGATACATTTTTCCCACCACCGAGAGCGTTCGTAGTTCAGGGTACCATCTTTATCTTGATACAAAATATAGAGCTACATGGCATCTCATGGAAGAAGTCTCCTGCACTGGTTTGAGTGGGTGTCACATTCCCACTTGCTGATCCAGAAGCAGAAATATCAGATCATGAACTCGCACTATATCCACCACCGACAGAAGACCCTCCACCACCAGTTGAGAGTATTCATGCAAGATCAGCAAGGAAGGCATCATCTACGATCCCACTGACAGGCCCTATAGGCGTAGTAGTACTGCAAGTCCCTCCGAGGAGAGCCTTGAGATTTTCCGCAGCACTCGTGTTACTCGTCGGATTAGGATTAGCACTTCAGCTTACTGTAGTATTTGCAGGAGGAGTATTCGGGATATTTCCATTTGCTGCTATATTTGCGAGAGGGAAGAGTGGTGCGATAGCTTTGCTTGAGATGAAATCCTTGAATCACTTTCCTGCAGCATTCGGAGATCCTTGATATTTTAGATCTTCTGAAAATATGAGTCCATTTATTTTTTCTATATCTGTGATGATATCATATTCAGAATTATTTTTATCGCCATCCATGTAGAGCCCAAGATAGGATATATTTACACGGGTATCAGTTTCGGTTTGTACATCTTTCTTGAGATTTCTATATTCATTCGTGATACACCTGGTGAGATCTGAGAATATCTCAGTTGATATAGAGCCTCAAGCATTGGGATTGGCCTTCATATTTTCTATGATCTTCTGTGTGAATCATGTATAATCTCCATTCTCGATAGCATCGAGTGTAGCACTTGTCGTGGGTATATTTTTCAGGAGGAGTTCAGCCGCTATACATTTCTTCCCGAACTGATTGAGCATAGGATTTTCTTGTAGACGCTTATTTACAGTCTTTTGTAAAACTTTGAAGCTTCATTCATCTATTTTCGAGTAGAAATCAAATCCAGGATTTTCTCCGATAAAACCCTCCTCCGCGAATACGAAAAATGGATAAAAAAACAAAGAGATGAGAGTGAGAAGAAAAACAGATTTCTGCATACTTCTATTGTATCTGAAACCATGAAAAAAAGCAAAATTTGCACTCTTATAAAAATCCTTATAATACAAGAGGTCATATCAAAATAACTTCTTTACCGTTACACTTTATGCGTATTTCTCTCTCTATCGTACTTTCTCTCCTTGTACTTACTTCATGTACTCCAGGAGGTTCTGATACAACTTCATCAGGATCGACTACTGCTCCTACATCATGAATTCAGGCAAAAATCCCTTCTCCAACATTTGGATCAGGAAAGCATACTCTTTCAGTATTTGCTGACTTCCAGTGCCCGGCTTGTATCGCGACGGATAAGATCGTCGGACCTATCTTCGAAGAGTATGTAAGTAAAGGGTATGTGCAGATCACATATAAACAATTCCCACTTACTTCAATTCATAAAAATGCAGAAAGAGATGCACTTGCTGCTCTCTGTGGTGCCGAACAAGGGAAGTATATGGAATATAAGAAGTCTCTCTATGCTATGGAATCAGCCAAATCAGGAGCAAAAGTATCAGATGAGGAACGAGTGAATGCAGGGAAAGATATACTCGATAGTGCGAAACTCGCAGTGTGTCTCAAAGGCAATAGATACCTCGATCAAGTCCGCGCTGAAATGAAGGAGTGAGACACGCTCGGCATCTCTGGTACACCGACAGTACTCCTTGATGGGAAGAAGCTCGATAACTCAGTATTTCGTGATCCAGTCATTCTCCGTAGCCTTCTCGATACATGGCTCGAAGTGCCAAAGACGGGAAGTGATATGATGAAATAGCTTCTAAAAAAATCTCCTACGAAAGTGGGGGATTATCTGTGTTCTATTTTGATCTCATGGATGACTCGTTCGGTATCGGATTCCTCATAGATGATTTCGAGTCTTCGCTGTTCGATAGTGAGGATGCATTTTCTCTTTCCGAAATCGAGAAGCTCATATGGGAGGAGTTCTTCACTCATACGATTCTGGATATAGTCGAGTATATTCCTGTGGAGTTTCTTCGCTTTCACTCTATAATCTTCGATGATGAATTCCTCACTCCATATACCACTATCCGAATAGAGAGTCACATAAAAATCGAGAAATAACTCAATATATTTATCGATCGAATCGAGAGATTTCGAAAGTATCTTTACTATTTTGCTCATACGGGACTATTCTTGATAATTTGAAGTTTTCTCTGTAGATTAGGAACATGAACTGTATCTATTCTATGATCGAAATATGTTATTGCCTCATCGAATGTAATTTTTTGATCTGCCATAAAAGGAAATGTAAATATACGAGAATTATATTTATTTGGATGATGGAGTCAAAACTTGTTTATGCTTGGCGTATGCGATCTGAAAGTCACAGTAGATGCTTTAGAGTTTCTCTATTATCCAGATGAAGTGACATGCCAGGATTGTGATCTGCTTCCGTCCGATAGTTTACCCTTTTTACTTCACCGTCTATTACAGCATAATCAAATCTTAAGGCAAAAGGATGATTAATATTTATAAACCCATAGGCTTCATAAATATTACGGACTTTTAGCTTGCTCTCTCTAGATGTTATTCATTCCTTCTTTTCGGGTCAGACTCAGAGTGTGATGGACTTAACTCAATTAGTTGGGGCATAGTATACTGCACAAAAAAGACATAATAAGCCTTTATTTTTAGCTTTTATATATTCAATTCTTAATGAGTGATTTTTCTGATCAATTGGAGTTATTCTAATCCCAGATTTTTTATCTTCACTGAGACATATCGTAATATAGATTTCATCATCTGTACAAGGAGTATACTCAGATACTCATAATTCTTCCAGTTTTTTTGAAAGCTGTAAACGTAACGCGTGTATATCAAGCGTATGAACGATAACTTCTTGCTGACCCTTGAGTCAACCATGCTTTTGAAATGTTGCCCATGAAGTGAGTATTTCAGATGTGGTTATTTGATCGATCATTATTCTATCACTTTAAAGAGTTCTTCCAGACTCGTCTTTCCTTGCATAGCCTTCAGTATACCATCCTCTCGCATGAGCATGAGGTCTCACTTACGAGCTGTCTCGATGATCTCCTTCGGGCTACTTCCACCACGTATGAGTGCTCGGATCTCATCCGTAAATGAGAGGACTTCATAGACGCCGATACGTCACTTGTATCCGGTCATACCACATACTTCACATCCCTTCGATCGGTAGAGTGTATAGCCATCTTGCTTCGCGGCGAGTCATGCCATACCGATATCCTTCAGCATCCACTGGATGATATCTTTCTGGCTCTGGTCAGCTTCATACTTCTCTATGCAGTGAGGACAGAGTCTGCGTACGAGACGCTGGGCTATGATGACGTCGAGTCCTGATGCGAGGATATAACTCGGGATCCCCATATTCATGAGACGCTCTATCGTCTCTCATGCATTCTTCGTGTGTAGTGTCGAGAGCACGAGATGTCCGGTCATGGCTGCCTGCATCGCGATGGTTGCTGAGTCGAGATCACGGACTTCACCAATCATGATGATATCTGGATCTTGTCGCATGAGGGCTTTCAGGCCTGTAGAGTAGAGATAGTTTTTTTTCTCATCGACTTCACTCTGTACGACCCCAGGGAGTTCGTACTCTATAGGATCTTCGAGAGTGATAAGCTTACGATCCGGAGTATTGAGGGTCGTGAGGAGTGAGTAGAGGGTCGTCGTCTTTCCTGATCCTGTCGGTCAGGTCACGAGGATAGTACCGTTCTTCTTCTTCATGCTTTTATCGATCTGTCGCTTCGATGTCCACATGAGTCCAAGTTGATCGACAGTGGGGATAGATTTCGTCGAGTCGAGGATACGACATACAGCATTCTCACCATATCGTACTGGAAGTGTCGAGACACGGACATCGATGCGATCACCCCCATCAGTGATACGATACTTACCATCTTGTGGAACTTCAGTGATATTGAGCTTCAGATTGCTCTTGTACTTCAGGCGTTCAAGGAGAAGTTTATATTCTCACTTATCGAATGTGCCGATCGTCACGAGCTCGCCATCGATACGGATACGTATAGCTATCGTCGTATCGCTCGTGTCATAGTGAATATCTGAGCTGCCGAATCCGAGAGCACCACGAGTCATCAGAGTGAGAGCGGCTTCACTGTCTTGGAGCTTAAGTTTCTCATGAAGCTGTCTGACGAGCTCATCGAAATTCGCGGTATTTCCATGTTTTTTCTCTCATTCTCGGACGGCCTCGATCTTCTCATGGAATTCTTCTTCATTATGAATCGCAAGAGCTTCTTCTGTCTGGGGGGAAGTCAGGGTTTGATTATCTGGTGAAGTATCTTTGTGTAGCTCTATAGTTTCAGATATAGATTCTACTTTCCTGGCACTGATGGCAGTATCTCTAGAGGCGATCGCTTCAGTGCCTGAGTTTTTTTCAGGTATTATAGCTGGAATCTCGAGATCTTCGGGAGTAGGTGCGATGATGGTAGGCATGTCTCTATGATAGCAGAAAAGTCTGATTTTTGCAAAAAAGGAGGACTTTTCTTTTCAGAGAAAATAGATATATTATAAAAATATGGGATTTATCATGCGAAATGAATCATTCACGTGCGTACAATGCAGGAAAGAAGTATCAGAGCATCCTTCTGGAAGTGCTCGTAATCACTGTCTGCACTGTCTCTACTCGCTCCATGTCGATGATGAGAAGCCAGGAGATAGGCTCTCAGTGTGTCATGGACTCATGGAGCCCATCGGTGTGGATCATCGGAAAGGGAAGGGAGAAGTGATACGTCAGAAATGCTCGAAATGCGGAAAAGAAATGGTGAATATACTCGCTCCAGATGATGAGATTTTGCGATTTGTGAGGGAGGCGAATAAAAAAGTTTGAAATTTTTAATATATCGGAGCATGGATTGCTTCGTTCCTCGCAATGACAGAAAAAGTATTTCTCACCTCATTCTCGAAATATATACAAAAAGATGATCTCATCATTTTAGCAGTAAGTGGGGGAGTTGATAGTATAGTACTTTTGGATTTGGTGCGAGCATATCACGATAGAAATAAGATTATCGTTGCACATTTTGATCATAGTCTACGGTGATCTGAATCAGATGGGGATCGTGATTTTGTTGCGAATATTTGCAAGAAAGAAGATATCACTTTCGAATTCGAAAAACTGGATATTGCAACTCTCGCAAAAGATGAAAAGATGAGTATAGAATCAGTCGCACGAAAATATAGGTATGAGTTTTTCCTTCATATCGCAAAAAAAGATCAGGCGAAATATATCCTGACAGCTCACCATCAGGATGATCGTATCGAGACAGCGATGTTCAATCTGATTCGTGGAACAAAACTAGGTGGTATACACGCATTATCAGAAGTCTCTCAGATAGATGATTGAGTTTCTCTTTTTCGGCCTCTTCTCTCCATCTCGAAATCAGAAATCCTCGAATATGCTCGTGAGAAAAATATACTATTTCGGGAAGATTCATCGAACTCCGATACAGACTATCTCCGTAACCATCTCCGTAAAAATATCTTACCGGAGTTTGAAAAAATCAATCCAGAGTATAGGCAGTCGATCGAGAACTTTATCGAATATACTAGAGAATTGAAGTGTTGGATCGATGAAGAAGTGAAGGTATTCCTTTCTGATGGTATCAGCTTTCTCATCACTGAATTTGAGAAGAAATCCTTATTTTTTCAGAAAGAGATCATCCGATATCTCTACGAAAAAGCAAATAATGGAACAATCGGACTATCAGAAGGGAATATCGAAGAAATATTGCGATATATACTTACAGCAAATGGAGGGACAATGAAAGAGATAAAAAATCTCCGCTTAGAGCGGAGAAAAAGTGAGATATATTTTTAGATATGTTTTATCTGAGTTTGACAGCTTCAGGTGGTTTTGTAACTTCAGCAAAATTCGGAAAACGAGGACTCGAAGAGGATAGGCTCATCTGAAGATATTTCGTAGATCCACTAGAATCTCTAAATTCAAAAATCGAACTATTTTCATTTGGCCAAGTTGGACCACTTTGTGTCCAGGTATCACCATTTATGGAAATATTTTTTGGTATTCCTGTCAGAGATCCACTTTCGATACCAGTGGGCATTATGATTTTTCCTGTATTGTTTAGGAGAGTTAACTCTCTCGGTGTTCATAAAAATTCAGGATTTCATGAGAGGAGTTTTTTTAATACCATTTTTTTATCGAGACTGTTCGCAGAGAAGGTAAAAATATCTCCATTTGCTCATCGAATTGTCATACTTCTGTCTCTATAAGACTGAGAAGTATCACTATTATTTCCTATGGATACGACTTCCAGAGGGCTTTTGATTTCAGGATATCTCTTAATAAGATAGTCTTGTATTCCTTTAAGAATCTCTCATCACTGAAGAAGACTGAGTGGCATGACGTCTACTCCGCCACTTTTTGTAAGAGTAATATTGAATAATGTAGGTATTCTCACTGAATCTCCATTTCATGAGAGGACTTCTATGAGATCCTTTCATACTTTTATATCATAGGGAGAAAGTTGGTCTATTCTTCTCGGTTCTCTCCTTAGAGAAGGGGGAGCTAGATTATCGATTCCAGGAAGTAGTCCAGCAAGTGCTCCAATAGCCTCTTCAGCTTCAGCAGTATCAGTGCGTATTGATATAGCTATAGCATTCTGATCGACGACTCTTGGTCGAGTAAAGTCAACAGCAGTTAGAGTCTTCTCTTTGCCCCTGAGAGATATTTCTTGTTCAGGATATATCTTATTAGGATTGAATCATGGTTTTTGAATCTTAGCAAGTTCTTGCCAGTTTTTGAAACCATTTTTTTGTGCGATTATTCAGAGAGTGTCTCATGGTTTTACTTTGTATGTAGATGGAGCTTCCCCTTTATCTAATTCTTGCTGAGGTCATGATTCAAATCTTGTCATATGAATAAATAATTAGATAGTATCTTAAGTTAATTTAACATATATTTTATTATTTTGCAAAAAGTGTATCGTATTTTTCTAAAGTTTTTCACGAAATTTTGAAAATTATTCCAATTAGGATAATATTCATTCATGAATAAAGATAATCAGTCTGATCTTTTCCCTGAAACTCTTCCTTATCCTCTTAAGAATGTTCCAAGAGTGGAGGGTCTTTCGAAAAGGATGCAAATGGAAGTAGCTCGCATCATGCCGAGGACACCTTTTATCAACCTGAGAGAACTTATAAGTACGAGCATCTGTCTTGATATGAAGTACGCGAGTACAGATAACTTTGCTCAGAAAGCTTTTTATCAGAAATATGCTCCTATCCTACTTCGTCGAGAAGTCGCACTCGGGCTTATGCAGGCGAATAAGGTACTCAGGAAGAAGAAATGAACTCAGTATTCTCTAATAGTATATGATGCAGGACGACCGCAAAGCGTACAGGAAGAGATGTATACATGGGCAGAATCAAATGAAAAAACAGAATACTTCGCTCATCCAAAAAGAGGTTCGATTCATAGCTTCTGATGCGCTCTGGATGTCTCTATCTTGTATAAAGGAAAACCCATCGATATGGGTACAGGATTCGATGACCTCTCGGATCTATCATGAACAAGTAGAGAGGATGAGCTCACGCCAAAGCAGAGAACCAATCGTGCACTCTTACGTGAAGTGATGAAGGTATGAGGGTTCGAAGAGATCGATACTGAGTGGTGGCACTTCGATTTCTGAGGGGATAGTTATCGTCAGAGTATCAGAGATAATCTCCAGAGGATTCCATAGTTTTGTAGAATTTTATTTTCTTTCTAGGTATCTTTCTGCAATTCCTGGAAATGTTACTCGTTCCATTCGGGGGAGATCAGGTCAGAATATATCTTTTATATTATCTCAAAATAGATGTCTTGCCCCATAGACCATAGCAATATTTAATCCAGGTTTTTGTCAGAGGAGTTTTTTCACACTTCTTATAGTAAAGTCCTCTCTTTTTTTGTGAATTAGATCTTGACCTTCACAAGAAATATTGTATCTATCGAGTTGTCTTTGGGAATCTTTTTCCTCGGTTGGATATATTCTGACTTTCGGATTTTCTAAGAAGTAGACTATAGCTCATCCATATTTTACGAAGAGCTCATCTCTATGCTCTGGGTCTCTGAGTAATCCTTGTTTCTGCTTTTTCCATATTTGTAGACTCGAGGTGTCTTCCTCTACTTTAAATCATTCTATAAATACATGTTCTATCTTTCTACTGGAAAGTTCACCATAGATAGCTTTTTGGTAGAGTGCCAGAAGTCTATATCTTATAGGATCTGTATATGACTCTAATCCAGAGTCAGGATAATAATGAATCTGGGCGATATTTATGATATTTCCGATTCTTGAATCTCACTCAATAATAACTTCTCTTCCTCATCAAGTAAAACTCATCCTCAAATCCTCAATAGATTTTATAGATCTTCAAGGAATAGAACAAATAATATCGCGGTCTTTTTCATTTCAGAGGGATTCCATACATTCAATATAACATATATGTTAAAATCTGTCACTTTTTCCTTGCATTTTCTCCAAAATATCTATAATACGCGAGCTTCAACGTTTATCTACTTGGGATATATCCTTCGCTTTTCCCGAACAGGATCTATCTCCAGGAACATGCCCCGTGTGACAGACGAAATATGTAATTTTTTATTTTTATGGCTAAGAAACCAACCAAAGTCGTCAAACTCCAGCTTAAGGCAGGACAGGCGAATCCAGCACCTCCAGTAGGTACCGCCCTTGGGCCTACCGGTATCCAAATTGCCGAATTTTGTAAACAGTTCAACGACAAGACCAAAGATCAGATGGGGAAGATCCTTCCTACAGTGATCAATATCTACGACGATCGAAGCTTCGACTTCTATACGAAGCAACCTCCTATGACTTGGTGGATCAAGGATGCACTCAAACTCGCATCTGGATCTAAGGAAGCTCATAAGACCAAAGTCGGGCACCTCACGAAGGATCAACTCAAAGTGATCGCAGAAGGAAAAATGCCTGATCTCAATGCAAACGACCTCGATATGGCTATGTCTATCGTAGCTGGATCTGCTCGTTCTATGGGTATCACGACGGATCTCAAGAAATAGTTTATTAGTTTATTAGTGTAATAGTTTTTTTGATCACCTAAAAAACAAAAAATCTAAAATACTAATAAGCTTTCTGACGCCATCGTCCAGTGGTTAAGACAACGGGTTTTCATCCCGTAGACCGGAGTTCAATTCTCCGTGGCGTTACCATAAATAATCAAAATTCCCCTACTCGAAAGAGTGGGGGAATTTATTTTGCGAGTCCTTTGATAACCTCTTTTTTTGAGATTTTTGACTCCTTCCCTTGACCTATAACTACTCTAATTCTTTTTGATAACTCAAGATTATTATGTCATGAGACCAATATTTCTCTCATAGTTAATGAGCTTATTTCGGATCAGTCTGGAGAGGAAGTTGTATTTGGGAGATAATCTAAAAATGCATATGCTTGAATTAAGATAGTTGTCTGTTCATCTTTGAGTCACAGATTAGCTCACAACACAAGCATCTGCTCAAGAAGTGAGACGAAATCTACTCTTTTTTGTAGAGCATCCACTTTCTGTAAGTATTCTACAAAAGCACTATTTATCTGAGTCAGTTCTTGGTTAGATTTCTTGAGATATTCTCAATATTGCTTTGTTATGAATGATAAGCTATATGACTTTCGAGCATCTAGTAGTTTAGTAAGTGAATCATATCATCTTGTTTGATCGGTTGTTTGCGGATAATTCTGATTTGCACTTGGAGTATATGGAATTCTGGGTACCAAGTTACGATGTCATAGTGATTGTGCATCGACGTTACTTGCTATAAGAGCTAGTGAGATTCCGACGGTACTTACTATGAGGTCAATCCGTGTTTGACCTCATCTTGTTTGATTTTTAGGTCGATGATTATTAATTTCATCTATTGAATAACTCATATTGTAATTATATCATTAAATCAAATCTATGTCAAATCAGAGAAGATTCGACTAGAAAGATCGTGGACTTTCCCTTTATATAAATATCTTCTGCACCCATGCCATCCACTTCTTATAAGGCGGGATAGTACTGAGTGTGAGCTTCGTACAATAAGTGATATCTTCTTCGATCTGCGTCAGGAGGTCACGCACGACTCCGTCTGAACCTCGGAAGATCGCATTAGTCTCCGAGAGGAGGTCGAAACTTCCATAGGTGAGATTGGCAGATCCGAGGATCGCAGTACATCGGTCGATCACGATCGCTTTCGCATGGATGCGACCAGGATAGAGGTAGACTGAGAGTTTGGTATTGGGTTTCTTCGGATGGAGAAGGCTCGGGCGGAGGAACTGATAGATACTATACATATTCGCATGATATACTCAGTCCGATCGATCAGGGACGATGACTTTCACCGTCACTCCCTTTCGGCTTATCTGCCTGAGTCGGCGGATGATGGCAAAGTCAGTGATATATCCATGCTCGATGAAGACGGATTTTCTTGCTCGTGAGAGTTCCGTGAGGATCTCTCGGCGGATGAAGTGCTTATCCTTGATATTCGAGAGGATTTCGACTCATTCACGGATTTTCTTCGCGATCCAGAGTGATTCTTTCTGTTCGCGTTGTTTGATGCTGATATCGTCAGCAAGTTCTCAGGAGAATATCACCATATAGTCATGACATCCTCACATATCAGGATTTTCTCGATTCTGAGC
>JAYWFD010000089.1:0-4677 GCA_043778965.1 Candidatus Altimarinota bacterium | reverse complement strand
ATTTTTCATACAAATATATATGCTCAGTTTAGTATATGCTTCTTATTATTCCTGAAAGAAAAGAATAATATCATCTATTCTCATTCCAATTTTTATATCGAGTTTTATTATTCCGAGCATTTTAGCCGCTTCAAATACTGGATTTTCTTACTTTTCAGATCTACTTCGTTCGGCAAATATCATAGAACGAGATTATTCATCAATATCATCTATTACTCGAGGTGATGCTATGAGGATCGCTGTGGGTATCGGTGGTTGGCCGACTGGGTGTTCTGTAAGTCCTAGTGTCTCCTGTGATATAGAGACTATAGCACGGACTCGTGGGCTTCTGCCGAGTGGTCTCTGAAATGTAAATCTCGGTATCATCATACGAGCGAATGCTATACGTCTTGTTCTACAAGCACGAGGTATAGCGCCATCGATGAATCCAAGTGGCTTTTCTGATGTCGATGGAAAGATGAGTAAAGTATATACTTCTTATATAGCAAAAGCTCGAGAAATTGGTTGTATACAGTGAAGTGCTCTTTTTCGACCATTCGATGCAACTACAGAAGGGGAGTTCGCGAAGATGGCTGTTTGTAGCGTAGAAAATGACACACAAAATATAGGATTTAATTCTGCCCCAGCGAGTCCTATCATCCTTTCCTGATCTACAGGTACTACACTCAATCCATCAGTTCCAGTAGTTCCAACAATTACATATTATGGCGGATGAGGTGGATGAGGGTGAAGTAGTACAACAACAATTATAAATCATAATTTTTATTCTTCTGGGCTTGTAGGAGATTTCACATCTACTGGTATTTCGAATTTTAATATTGCAAATTTTTCAGGTGCAGTGAATTTTTCTACGCTTCCTCTACTCCCACTTTCATATGGAGCTTTTTATATAGGCGGTTCAGGAAATACTGCCAGAGAGTTTCCCGTAGGAAATACTGGTGACATCCTTATGGTGACTGCTTGAATACCTACTTGGATGAGTTCACTATGAATTACCGGAGTCAGTTCAGTATTTGGTCGTACAGGATCGATCCTAAGTCAAACTGGTGATTATGCGAGCGATCAAGTGATCGAATGACTTGTAAACCTCTATTTTACTGATACTCGTGCACAAAATGCACTTTCGGGGACAATTTTAGGAATATATACATCAATCTGAACCCTTTCTGGACAAATAGTTTCAAATACTTCAGAAATCGTTGCACTTTCAGGAAGTTTGATCGCACTTAGCTCCCAAGTCGATAGTATCTCAGGCTCACTGAGTTCACTGAGTCTTACAGTTGATTCGCTTTCTGGGGTAGTCACACAAAATATTCTTAATATCTCTACTCTTTCCGGAGTTCTCTGAAATACTCTTGTCGATATTACTTCTCTTTCATGAGTTGTAGATTCGCTTTCTGTAAAACTTGATACTCTCTCAGGTGGTCTTGCTAGTCTCGATAGTACTCTTGTAGGGCTTTCTGGATCTCTCGATCTCACGAATGTCAATCTTGTAAACCTCATAAGTCTCGTAGATACTCTCTCAGGTGGCCTTATGGCAGCAAATACGAATATCATGAGTCTTTCATGATATGTCGATACTATTGTTCAATCAGTTCTTAGTCTCTCATGAGTCGTCACACAAAATAGTTCTGATATTGCTTCTCTTTCTGGAGAAATCATAAGTAACTATGCTTCGCTTTCAGGTGCAATTGCTATCACAAATACTACTATAGATTCACTTTCGGGAGTAGTTGATATGATCATCGCTACTGCGGATACACTTTCTGGAGTAGTCACGCAAAATTCTCTCGATATCAATACTCTTTCAGGAGCTCTCGCTCTCACAAATGCAAATCTTCTTGCTGTCGCAAGCATTGCTCATGATGCCGTAACTTTGTCTTCATCATCAGATGGACTTTCTCTTTCTGGTCAGGAACTTTCTCTTGCTATAGCTTCATCTTTAAGTACTGGAGCTCTTTCTCTTACAGATTGGACAATATTTAATAATAAAATTGATTTCACATCTCTTTCAGTTACTGGAGGACTTCTCTCATATAACAGTAGTACTGGTGAATTCGGATTCAGCGCTACAACGAGTGACATCGCTGAATGATCAAATCTCTATTACACTGATTTACGCGCTCAAGATGGACTTTCAGGTACAGTTTCAGGAATATATACATCAATCTGAACACTTTCTGGTCAAGTTCTTACGAATTCTCTCGATATTACGACACTTTCATGAGGTTTATCAGTACTTTCGAGTACTGTAGATACTCTTTCATGATCACTCATTACTCTTACTTCTACTGTAAATGCTCTTTCGGGTGTTGTTTCACAAAATATTGCTGATATTGCTTCTCTTTCAGGAGTTGTGTGAGCGAATTTTAATACTCTTTCAGAAGCACTCGCTGCTACAAATGCAAATCTTGCATCGCTTTCTGGTGTAGTATCTTTTCTTTCAGGGGCGATTGATACACTTTCAGGGGGTCTTTCAAATCTTTCAAGTACAGTAGATTCTCTTTCAGGAAACCTCGATATTACAAATTCTAATCTTGCTTCACTTATAAACACCGTAAACTCTCTTTCAGGAAATCTTGCTTCACTTACAAACACCGTAAACTCTCTTTCAGGTGTTGTAGATTCAGTCATTGCTTCAGTCGATACTCTCTCTGGAGATATTCTTAATACCAAATCTGATCTTTCAACTCTTTCGTGAACTGTAGCAAATAATTTCACGACTCTTTCAGGAGCACTTTCTACGACGAATGTAAATATAGATACTCTTTCAGGCTCTCTATCAGCTCTTGATGCTACGGTAGCTTCTCTCTCTGGAAATCTTCTCGTTCTAGGTAACACTCTCTCTACTCTTTCAGGGACTGTTGATGGTGTCATCACTGATATAACATCACTTTCTGGAGTAGTCACGCAAAATTCTCTCGATATTATTTCTCTCTCTGGTTCTATCGCTCTCGCTGATGCAAATATAGCCTCTCTTTCAGGAATACTTGCATCAAGCATTTCTGCCCTCTCGGGATCGATTGCTCTCACAAATGCAAATCTTCTTTCACTTTCTGGTGTTACATCTCAAAATAGTACCGACATTACTTCACTTTCAGGACAGGTTGCATTTCTCCAATCGCAAACGCATGTTCCCCTTACTTTGAGCTCACCAAATGGACTCTCACTTTCTGGACAAGTTCTTTCTCTTTCTCTTGCGAGTAGTTCGACGGTCGGCGCACTTTCAGCATCT
This sequence comes from Candidatus Altimarinota bacterium, assembly GCA_043778965.1. Classification (GTDB taxonomy): domain Bacteria; phylum Patescibacteriota; class Gracilibacteria; order BD1-5; family UBA2023; genus JAGOMW01. The sequence continues at coordinate 1,442 of JAYWFD010000089.1, read as the reverse complement.
GACTGGAGTACATTTAATAATAAAATAAATCTTACCTCACTTTCAATAACTGGTGGATTTCTCTCATATAATAATATGACTTGAGTATTTGGGTTTACTGGTACGACCACGAATTTCACTGAAGGTACAAACCTCTATTTTACTGACATTCGTGCACAAAATGCTCTTTCTGGAACGATTTCATGACTGAATGCTACACTTACAAGCGTTTCTGGGAGTCTCGCAAGTCTTACAAATACAATTAATACTCTTTCTGGAACCGTTGCTACGCTTTCGAATACCATGAGTATTTTTGCATTTACTCTTGTTCCTATAATCAGTACGGTCACATCACTTTCATGAACTGTTGGACAAAATACAGCGAATATTACGAGTCTTTCATGAACTCTCGCAAGTCTTACAAATACAATTAATACTCTTTCTGGAACGGTAGACTCCATACTCATAAATATAAATTCACTTTCTTGAATCATAGCACAAAATAGTAGTAATATTATTTCGCTTTCGGGATCTCTCGCAACTACGAATTCTAACTTGAACTCTCTTTCTGGTTTTGTATCGGCACTTTCCTCAAATGTATCTACTTTATTTGGTCAAGTCGCAACGCTAGAAGCACAAGCTCATGACGCTGTCACTCTGGGTACTGCGAATGGACTTTCTCTTTCTGGTCAGCAAATTTCTCTCTCACTCGCATCTTCCACGACTACTGGTGCACTTTCTCTGACTGACTGGAATACGTTCAACAATAAACAAGCCAACATTACGCCAGGAACAACCCTCCAATTCTACCGTGGAGATAAAACCTTCCAAACACTTGATACCTCCATCGTCCCAGAACTCACCAATCTCTACTTCACGAATGCACGAGTCATCGCGGCTCCTCTTACCGGATTCTCTGCAGGTGCAGGTACCGTCATGGCCAGTGACTCTCTCCTTACTGCTATCCAGAAACTCCAAGGAACCAATACTTCTCTCATTACCAACCTTGCTACTGCTACAGGAAGCATCGGAACCCTCTCAGGGAATCTCGCTACCACGAACTCGAATCTCGCTACCACGAACTCGAATCTCGCAACCGCTACAGGAAACATAGCGACTCTCTCAGGACGAGTCAATACGCTCTCTGGATCTCTCGATCTCACGAATACTAATCTCCTTTCACTTTCAGGGAATCTTGCTACCACCAATTCTAACCTCTCTACTCTCTCAACTACAGTCAATACTGTTTCGGGTTCCCTCAATACTCTCTCAGGAATAGTCACGACTCTCTCAGGAACAGTTACCACACTTCAAACAAATCTCGCTACCACGAACACGAATCTCGCAACCGCTACTGGTAGCATCGCCACTCTCTCATGACAGACAGCTACGAATACAACAAACATCACCACCCTCTCAGGGAATCTTGCTACTCTCACAACGACAGTCAATACACTTTCTGG
>JAYWFD010000088.1:0-12438 GCA_043778965.1 Candidatus Altimarinota bacterium | reverse complement strand
ACAAATATTATTGTCTACCTATAAACACATTATATCATATCTACTCCTGCCATCTCTATCCTTCGACTGACCATATCGACTTCTCGTATTTTCACACTGATACTCTGCCCGATCTGGTAGAGTATCTTTCATTTCCGATCTATGAGAGCTCCACGGACAGAGTCGAGGATGACTCATCATTTAATGATAGTATGTCCTCATTTGAGGAATATCGATCCTTCGACACCGCTTGAAAGTTCGACATAGATGTTGGATTCTGTTAGTCAAGATACTATGCCATCAAAGGTTTGTCCAACTTTGTCTGACATATATCGACACATATAGAGGCTATCGATGGTTCGAGATACTTCTTCTGCTTTCCGTTCTTTTTCCGAGAGACTGACTCACCATTTTTTCATATTTTTCTCATAGATCGACTTCTCTTTCGACAGTTCGCCATGGAGGTATTTCTTGATCATCCGATGGAGAAGGAGGTCAGGATAACGACGGATCGGGGAAGTGAAGTGTGCATAATACTTCAGCGCGAGTCCAAAATGTCGATCGACAACATCTTTATAGACAGCTTTCGCCATCTTCGGAAGGAGGAGACGAGAGAGACGATAGAGATCATTTTCTTCTCGTGCTTTTTCGAGAACTTTCCGGATATCGTGCGGAGTGACTTCCCCTCATATTCATATATCCTGAGCAATACCGATGAATCATGGTTGTCGACCTTCTGTCGATATGGCGATGATCTCTTGTATCTCGCGGGTCTTCTCTGTACTGGGGGCTTCGTGGACTCGCGAGAGGAATGGGATCTTCTTAGTTGCACACCATTTGGCGATCTCTTCGTTCGCGAGTACCATGAACTCTTCTATCATCATATGTGCATCATTTCGAGTACGTTTTCTGATATTCTTCACATTTCTTTCTTCATCGAGATCGAAGTAGCACTCTGTCGTTTCGAAGAGGATCTTGCCTTCTTTTTCTCGTCGTTTTTCGAGGATTTTATAGAGAGAGAAGAAATGTTTTAGGTTTTCTCAGGGCCCACTCATGATACTTTTGTGACCAAAAGTATCCAAAAGTCTCGGGGTGGCAACTCGATGTTGTGAGATTCATTCTTGACTCTCGATTTTTGATCCATTGCCACCCCGAACCCCAGTGAGGCGTCGTTCAGAATCAGAAACGCTATTTTCTTCTATTCTATCTTCTCTTCTCTTCTCTATGAGCTCATTCATCTCTTCCCATACTTCATCATAGATTCATTTCCTCTCGCTTTCTATGACACTTTCTGTGACGAAAGATTCTCGTACTTGTCAGACATGATCAACACGCATGAGAATCGAGAGGGTCAATTTTGGTGATCCTGGATGGAGACTACAACGATCATTCGAGAGGACTTCCGGAAGCATCGGGATGACGCGACCAGGAGTATAGATGCTTGTCCCACGAAGGTATGCTTCACGATCGAGTTCGCTCCCTTCTTCGACATATTCTGCGACATCAGCGATGTGTACCCCGAGGAGGAAGTCACCATTCTCATATCGAGCTATCGAGATCGCATCATCGAGATCCTTCGCATCAGCACCATCGATCGTCATCGTCGACCAAGAGCGGAGATCGAGGCGTTCATGAGTACTCTGAGTTACTGTTGGGAAAAGTCTCTGGTTCGATAGTTTTTCGCTATTTGGTATAGGATTCGCCAAGTCGAAATGAGGATGTATATTCGCGAGTTTTGGAGCTTCGGGAATCACCAAGTTTTCGAAACTTTCAGGCCATGAAAGTCTCACACCCGCTCGGAAAAATATGATCTCTTCCATAATTTTTGGATCTTTTTCCGATCAAAAATATCGGAGTATACTCACGATACCATTTCCCATAAAACGTACGATAAATATATCGCCATCATCGAGTTTACTCGGAACAGTTTCACATATTACTTTTGCTCATCCGAGACTTTCGAGGATTCGATATTGTACTTTTCACTCGGAGACGGAGACTCGCATGAGGAGCTCTTCAGTGCTTCGCTTGATGAGCTTAGTTGGTTTCGCTTCGGCGAGTTTACCGTCTTTCGAGGATCGGGTGATGATGAATTCTACCAGATCACCATGAGTATATCAGAGTGCTTTCGTATGAAATACATAGTAGAGTGTCCCATCTTGTGTCTCGATAGTGATACGCTTCTCACTGAAAAATAGCTTCCCCTTTCCTGATCCAAGTGAAACAAACCTCTCTTTTGGGTAGTAGGGTTTTCGAGATGGAGTTTTGGAAGGGATCATATTATGTACTTATACCATCGTATTCGAATGAATCTTCTCATGCAAGAAGAGCGCGGAGTCATCAGTGAAGATGTGATATCATCGGTTTTGGAAGTTCTTCCAGAGTGAACCATCCGATATTTGAGTGGATTTTTGGTTCACAATTTTCTGGTACTCACTCCCAATTTTCAAAGAGGAAGAGAGTATTTTTTCTCTCACCATCGATATATTGAGCATGTATAACTATTTCTGTAACAATATTTGTTTTTTCTATATTTACACCTACCTCTTCGAGGAGTTCACGTTTTGCCGTGATAAATATATCTTCACTTTCTTCTTTTTTCCCTCCAGGAAATCCCCAGTAGTGAGGCCAATGTCTGGAATCTCCAGATCTTTGTATCAGGAAAAAATGTGATCCATGACGAAGTATGACTCAGGCGAACTCAGGGAAAGACATGAAAATTAAAAAAAATATGAATACATAGGAAGCCCCGTTTTTTCTAGAGAATTATCGTGAGTATTTTTATAATCGGAAGAATCCACCAAGTGTAATAATAGGGGCAAATATATATTTCCGAAAGATGGAATTATTGATAAGAAGACTGATGATATATCCTCCTGTCCCTCCGAGGATCCATCCGCCGATGATGTCCCCAGGATAGTGTACTCATCCTATGACTCTTGCTCCTGCTGTCACTCCACCAAAGAAGATTGCTCCAAGGATCAGAAGTGGCTTTGGACAAAATCTCAGCAATCCTATAAGGAGAGCTGCGGTGAAAAGAGCATGACCAGATGGGAAAGAGTTATCGAGTGGGTGTGGGATGAGCGGAGCGAGTCCTCATACTACATCTTGAGGATTGAGACGCCATGCTGGTACTCAGAAATTGATAATTGTATAGAAGAAAAATGTGAGAACGATCGTGAAAAAAATCTGGAGTGACCATATCTTCCACGCATTGTCTTTCCTATAGAGTCCAGTGAACCAGAGATATAAAAGTACCAGAGCAGCATATATGACTATAGCTTCACCAAGAAACTGGATGATCTCCGCATATTCTGCTCACACGAGAGCGCGTGCTTGTATGAGAAGCTGAGTATCGAGAGAGAGGAGAGATTCTATCATAAATCTATTGTATCAGAGCCACTGCTTTTACCAAGAGTTTTCGGAAGAAAAGATTGACAAATGAATTATTTAATTAAAATAGTTTCTATGAATTTAAAACTTGTCTGAAATACACCAAGGAGGTTTCATTCACTGCGAGTAAATGCGTATACTTATTCTATATTATGACTAGAAGAACGCTTACGTTGCTTCCCTTTAGTGGAGGGAACACGACAATTGTTCCAAGGAGTTATAGTAGGAATTATTTTATCATGAACATAGGGCAATGCTTCTATTCAGAATATAGCTACAGATCAAAAGCTATGAAATATATACTATATGCGACCTTCGTCTACCAATATGCCTAAAAGTTGAGACCTTACAGTTGTAAAGTAAATAATCCCCTCAAATTTGAGGGGATTATTTATAGGAAGTTATTATTTGACGAACTTCACGACGGCTTCAAACACTTGAGGGTGAGAGATTGCCATATTCGAGAGAACTTTGCGGTTAAGCATCACACGCTTTGTATAGAGTGCATGGATGAATCCAGAGTAGTTCATACCGAGTGGGCGGACCGCATTATTGATACGGACATTCCAGAGTCGGCGAAAATTTCTCTTCTTTGCCTTACGTCCGATATATGCGTTCGTACCAGCTTTCATGATCGCATTTTTTGCGCGAGAATAGACGTTTCCATTCATCCGGCGGTAGCCCTTAGCGAGAGCGAGAATATTTTTATGTCTTTTGTGGGTCATCACACCACGTTTTACGCGAGTCATAGAAGAGGAGGGTTAGGAGTGTACTTTTTAGAAATATGAGATTGGATATCGACTATCTTCCATAAGGGAGAGAGACTCGACATTCGAGCTCATTGGTGACAGAGACGACTTTCCCATATTTATCACGGCCTTTTGCTTTTGAAGATTTATTCTTGAGGAGGTGACGCTTTGCTGTTTTATCGAGGATGAACTTTCCTGTTCCAGTGATTTTTATACGTTTTTTTGCACCAGAGTGGGTCTTGAGTTTCATGGGATAGGAGGTTATGAGATTATTTTTTAGGGTAGAGTGTGATATTGAAGTTGCTTCCTTGTTTTGCGATCTTTTGAGCGGGATCTTTCTTATAGACGGATTCAAGAGAGATAATGAATTCTTCTATTTTTTTCATAGCAAGTTCTTCATACTGATTCTCACGACCGCGGAGCTGGAGGAGGATCTTCATCGGATGACCTTCTTTTGCCCATCACTCGGCTTGTATACGACGTACATCGATGTCGTGATCTCCGATCTTATAGGTTAGCTTGATTGTCTTTACTTCAGTTTTTTTATTATTTCCCTTACTTCCTGCTTGTTGTTTTTGTTGTTTGAAGAGGTGTTTGCCATAATCCATCATTTTGACGAGAGGCATGCCATCTTGCATACCCATCTCGACGAGGTCGAGATCTTGTTCTCATGCCATATTCAGCGCAGCATCGCGTGTCATTTTTCAGAGTGATTCTCATGAATCGGTAATGACCATGAGTTCTCGTGCAATGATATTTTCATTGATGCGTTTTTCGTTTTTCTTCGGAGTGAAAGGTCGATTCATGTATTATACGTTAGTAGACTTCACTAATTTCGCGAACGTAGACTTGCGTCGTGCAGCGGTATTTGGATGAAGAATATTCTTTTTTTCGAGAGTGTCAATACGAGAATATACAGCTGAAAGTGCTTCAGCAATCTTCTTCGCATCTTTTTTTTCGTCCTTGAGGAGTGCTCCGAGGACTTTGACACTTTCTTTCGTAAGTTCTTGATAGCGACGATTGCGAGACCGCTTCTTTTCGCTTACCTTGAGAGCTTTTTTTGCAGACTTCGTGTTTGGCATGACAGATTGATACAATATAAAAAGTTGGCCTTAGCCAAAAGTAGGCGGATTATATAAAAATGAGGGATCTTGTCAAATGAAAAGCAAAAGACTTTTTCTCTCGTCGAGCCTTACTCCTAGTACAAGCAGAGAAGATCAAGAGTATATTCACTTTTGTAACTATAGATAAATGATGTAAAAAAATCTCCCTAGGAGAGAAATCTTTCATCGTATGATACATATATGTATACACTTATACTGACTCTGCCATGACAGCAAGAAGTACTTCCCGAGTAGAACTGTCTATGATACCTGTCTGACGAAGTCCATATGATCTCTGGAGAGTCTTTACTGCTATGATCGTTGAGCCACTCATGATACCGTTCTCCTTTCATTTAAAATATCCTTTTGCCTTGAGAGTACTCTGAAGATTCGTTATATGCTTACCGCTTTCCCCACGTTTTGGTGAACCGATAGCAGAAACTTTATTGCTTGCTACTTGATAACTATTTTCCCATTCATTTCGAGCTGATATGAGAAGTGCTTTTTCGGATTCTATTTTTTCTATTTCAGCATCACGAAGCCTGATATAGGTACTATGCTCATTTGCAAGTGTTGTCTTTGTTTTTGGTCCATATACTCATGCTCCATCTTCTTTTGAAGATTGTATAATTCCATGATCTTTTTGGAATTCTATAAGCATGGATCTGACATCAGAAGTATCTGCATTGTATCCAAGATCTCAAAACATAGAGAGTATCTCAGGACTCAGGTATGCAGATAGGGAGCTCGATGAAACTTTACCATACATACTTAGGTCTACCTTACCCGTATCTATATCACGAAAGTTCAGAAGAGGTTTTGTAGTATCTGTCGTGATAGTACCTGTGACTTTACGTTTTCACCATACCATAGCTCGTCTGAGGCCCGATTCTCCGGATCCCATCCATATATCTATACGATCAGAGGTGTATCCACGCTCTCCTGCTTTCACTATAGCGCCACCACGATCCTCTACTATACCGACTCCGAGTCCTTCGAAGTCGATACGGGTACCGAAATTATATGTTTTTGGTGCAGCGATCATCCCTACGAATACTGGTTTGCCACTTGCACCATTCGTTCCATTTCCATTGAGGATTTTTTCTGCTTCATAATTTCCTTTGAGGTAGAAATTTTGGTCTGGAAGAGGTGAGTAGTATGCAGTGACGATAAACTCTTGGGTGATAGATGCAGCATAGCCACTATCTCCATGAAATGAGAAAAATGCGAGAAATGATGCGAATATATAACTATATCTCTTCAGTGAATGAGTATTCCACGAAGAAGACTTTTCAGAAACGAATATGAGCGACACATCTTGGCGAATATGAGCTCGAAGGAGACTAGAGGAACTAAGGGAGGAGGGTGAGTACATGTATAACGATTAGGGATAAACGTTCTTCATATATACAACAGTATTCGTCTTGATTTACAGTGAATTTTTTCTATCGATAGTTTTTACCGATACAAAAAGCATAGCACAATTTTATAAGGAATGACAAGAATATTATATTGACGTAATTATTTTATAGTTTTTATTACATATATATTGTATTTCTGTAGCCAGGGTTTATCATAATAGATCTCTATATCTAAAAAGGATTTCTTAGGCTTTTTGTGGAAAAAGAATCTCTCTTATGAGGGAGCCATGGTATCGAGAAAGAAAGAAAAATCAAAAAAATCTTTGCATTTCCTATTCCTTTTTATATACTCACGGGGCTCTTGTCGTTATTGGCATAGGATTTTAGTAGTTCACGGATTATTAAAAATGAGCATGGCGGCCATAGTTTAGTTGGTTAGAACGCCGGACTGTGAATCCGGAGGTCGTGGGTTCGAGCCCCATTGGCCGCCCCATTATAATAGGTTAATAGGTCGCAAAATACTTTCCTTCAATCCAGTACAAAAATATCTGGGGCGAGAATCCGAGAGAAGAATTGCCCAAAGACAATTCGAAACGAGGAGAGCCGGCACACGACGGAGAGTGTGGAGCCCCATTAGCAGCCCCATTAAAAAATTACAATTATTTATTTTGTAATGTTTATCTCTTAATTTTTTTAGCTTATGTCAGATTTTGCAAAAGATCTCGCGGCTGCTGCACCGATCCAATCCTTTCATATAGGAGAAGTCGTCGCAGGTACTGCTATCGTCGCGAATCAGAAGATGATCCTTGTCGATCTTGATGGACAGTTTACTGGTATCATCACGGGTACACATATGCACTCATCGACTGAAGATTCTACAGCTATCGCTCCGGGTACGCGCATCGAGTCTATCATCATCGGTGAAGATGCTCACTCTGGACTCATCCACCTTTCTCTTCGTAAGGCGAGTCAGGCGAAGCTTATCGAGAAGCTCCATTCGAACTTCGATACAAAGGAGATCATCACTGTCGTACCAAATGAGGCAAACAAGTGAGGACTTCTTATCGATCTCGATGGGATCAAGTGATTCATCCCAGTTTCTCAGCTCACTCCTGAACACTATCCACGTGTCGAAGGGGCCAATGCAGAAAGAATCCTCGAACACCTCAACAAGCTCGTCGGGAAGCCATTCCATGTACGCGTCATCAATGTCGATCAAGGTGGAAAGAAGATCATATTCTCTGAAAAAGCAGCGATCGAAGAGAAACGTGCAGCAGCTCTCCTCACGATCAAGGTCGGAGATATCGTCGAAGGACATGTATCGGGTATCCTTACTTATGGACTCTTCGTCACATTCCAAGGTATCGAAGGACTTGTCCATGTATCAGAGATCGACTGGGGACATGTGAATAATCCTCATAAGCATGCGAAGATCGGTGATAAAGTCACGATCCAAGTGATCGGTATCGAAGGGGAGAAGATCTCTCTTTCTATCAAGCGTCTTAAGCCGAACCCTTGGCAAGTCCTCGCTGATAAGTACCAAGTTGGTGATATCATCGAAGCTCCGATCCTCCGTCTTTCTCAGTTTGGTATATTCCTCGAACTCGATGGTGCAATCTCAGGTCTCATCCATCTTTCTGAGATCCCTGCCGACATGTCGAAGAATCTCGAAGAGAAGATCCATGCGGGTGAGATGATGAAGGCAAAAATCATCACTTTTGATCCTATCGCAAAGCGTATCGGACTCTCTCTGAAGGCACTCGATCCGAACTACGTCCCTCCAGCAGAAGTTCCAGAAATCCCAAAAGATGCTCTCGAAGCGTAATTGTATTTGTCATTTCGAGCGAAGGTGATAACCGAAGTCGAGAAATCTATCCTCCAGAAATGGGGGATTTTTTCTTTGGTGAAAAGAGTAAAATAAATTTGCAATTTCTATAAAGAACACTATACTCCTCCAGTATTTCCAAAGTAGGAAAACATGCATCCATAGCTCAATTGGAAGAGTAGCGGTCTTCGAAACCGTTGGTTGTAGGTTCGAACCCTACTGGGTGCACCATTCCGACATTGTCGGAAGATCTTAGATTTTAGAAATTAGATTTTAGGTCAGAAACAACCTCATGTTCCTGAAGTCCCCTCTAAACACTAAAAACTAAATTCTAATCACTATTCGCATAGCGAATAAGCCCAGGTGGTGGAATGGTAGACACGTACGCTTGAGGTGCGTATGCCTTCGGGTGTGTGGGTTCAAGTCCCATCTTGGGCACCATGAAGAAATAAATCTCCTCTTTGAAAAAAGAGGATTTTTTGTATGTTTCTTTTTCTTGCTTTTTCATGTATTTGCCTATAATGCACGAGGTTATATGGCGCTATGGCAGATCGGTTATGCAGAAGCCTGCAAAGCTTTGTAGCCCGGTTCGACTCCGGGTGGTGCCTCCAGGATATATTCAAAAACTCTCTGAAAAGAGAGTTTTTTTATTGTATATAGGCTTTTTATTTTGACTTAATAACTGAAGACCAGTGTTCACGGAGTGTATCTACCATTTTTTTGAGTTCATCTTTATCGATATCCTTCATGCGTTCATACTTTTCCTTCACTTCATCTATAATTTTCGTAAGAACGGGTTCTGTCATATCTTTGACCTTATCAATTTTCTCCACAATTTCCTGCTCCATATTCATAGCCCACTCTTTTGCTTTGGGAGCATTTTCTTTAGTATTAAATAGTGCATAGAGAGCAGCTCAAGCAGCAATTACCTGTGCTCATAATACAAGACCATCTACTATCGGAGTCTTTGTCGAATCTGTTGCCATGGGTGTGGGTGGTTAATAATAGTAAATACTCTGAGAAATATAGCATAGATGCATACCTCATCAGATAGAAATGATAATCGAAATATATCCAAGATCAAAGATAAAACCAAGACAAGAAAAATAAGTGCTCTCTGAGATAGCGTTTATTGTAACAAACACAAAAAAAAGAAAACCATCTGAAATGATGGTTTTCTTTCGTTTACTTTTATCCACTTCTCCCTATAATTATAACCTTGAAATATACCTTACTGTAAATCCTTTTATGTCTCTCGATACTCTCAGACGTACTGCTATAGAACACTCATGACCACGGACTCGGGTGAAGTTTTTCGGAGATTTCCGAGTAGAGCTCGAAAAAACTCTCAGAGAGCTCGAAAAAACTCTCAGAGAAGAGGTCTCTCTTCACTTTACTCTCGATGATATAGACGTCGGGAACCATGATATCAAGATCCGTGTACGAGATGAATCGGTAGATTCAGAGAAGATCGTGAGTGCGATATTCCGCTATCATCATGACGATGAGAAATATGGAAACGTGCATATCGAGATCCTCGTCTGCGAAGTCTCTCGGAAGAATCAGTCTCTCTTTCTTGGGAAATATCTCGTAACTAACCGCAAAAAAATCATCCCAGATGTCTCGAAGGCCATAATGCTCGGCATTCGAGCCCAATAGTAAGTATATAGAGAAACTGAGAATCCACTTTTCCCGAGAGAAATACTTGCTTTTTTCTTTCTTTTCGCTATATTTTCCGTGCTCGCATAGTATGTGCAGCCATAGCTCAGTTGGATTAGAGCGCCTCCCTGCGAAGGAGGAGGTCGCAAGTTCGAGCCTTGCTGGTTGCACCATTTGTCAATAGAAGAAATTTCTCTTCCCAAAGAGAGATTTCTTTGTATATTAAAATTGACAATATATTTCTTTGAATAAAATACAAAATTATGCAAACAAGAAAATACTTACATTTTGTCCATTCGGATAAAGCAGAAAAGCTTTTGGAAGGATGAGCCATAAATAATAGATTAGTAACACCTGAAGAACGTATAACAGGTTGATGAATGGATATTGCAGTACAGGAGTGAAATTTTCTCAAGGCTGTGAGGGGCTTTGTCTATGATGTTGAACAGATCATGCAGAGTCGTTATACAAGAAACTTACCATTTGTTCACGAGAGATTTATTAGAAAACAGAAGATGGGTACGAGCTTGCGAATTTTTCCTCGATTTGTTGATGTATATAAAGTTGAACAGTTTAGGGCATTGTTTTTTAATGTTTCAAAAAAAGTTAAAAGGGCATTATTTGATTCATATATGGTTGATGAAGAGTCAGGAGAGAGGATATACTTTGAAACAGGCTCAACAGTTCCTATCGAAATGAAAGATGTAATAGAAGTTCCCACAGTTCAAGTCTGTCAAGAAGTATTTTGAATGAAACCACCATTTGTTACTTATAAATTTGCTGAGGGTGCCGATGGCTATGAGGGAAGAGTTCTCAGAACAGATGCAAAGACTATTAATGTAAGCTCGAAATATCAGCATTTGGTGAAGTAAATAGTTATGATCTAACCTCGTGCATACTGTTGGTATAATGAGAATCATTTTCTACATCACTAATATAATCCTGCACTGAATTTCATCAAACTTCCGCAAGCTTCATTTTATCTCTTTCTTCGAGTCTTCTTACCTCTTCTCGGCAAAGTGGGACAAACTGGGTCATCCATCGGTTTCCATATTGCCGCTTCCTCATTTTGTGATAGATCGATAATCGAATGTAACCTTTCGAGCGTGTTCGACCATTTGATTTTTCAACAGTTTTCAGACTCTCCAGGCCCTCAAAGAGCTTTATTTTAAGCTCTTTGTTGTTGTTTATTTTAAGCTCGAAAGCTCGGAGGGTTACTTTTTTTGTTATGGTTTTTTCTTTACATGAGTACGATTCCAGAACTGAATTCGTTCCATGTGAGTATAATTCAGATATTTGTCTTAAATTTGTCTTTTATTGTATCTTTCCATCATATATAATGACTGAGCTTATTATTTAATTACTTCTACATATGACAACTATCGTTAATACTCCTGGAAATGGGGATGGCGGAGATTCATGATTTGGCATGGTGATTGGAATCGTAGTGCTTTTGATTGTGATAGTATTAGGGTATCTCTATGTTTTACCGGCAATGAGCAATACTAATCCAGAGAAGGATATAAACGTAAATGTTAAGATACCTTCGGAATTACCAACTAAAAATCCAATTCCAATTCTGACCCCAGCTCCATCATCTACTCCTACTCCAGGTACTACCCCGTAATCCCAATACATTGACTACTCTTGTTTCTTTCGGCCATTCACTTTGCTACTTTGTGCTCTTGGATTCTCGGATTTTTCTATATATAAGCTTATAAAGACTTGTCATTATAAGCTTATATGAACACACAATGGAATTGGGGTTTTTTTAGGGATTATTCTCTGGGTATTTATTTGGCCTGTTTTTTTGATACTTATAAGAAAACTGCGTAGAAAGAATGATAAATCACCGTCGTCTGATATAGGGCTGATATAATGAGTAGACGAATGGAAACATAGTTATCTTGCTCTTGAAATTATACGTTTTAAGTAACTCCGTGCATACTGTTAGTACACCGAGGACCATTTTCTATGCCTTTGAGATAATCCTGCATTGTATTTCCTATAGTTCTAGTTTGTTCCATTTCTCTTCTTTCTTCTGGTCTTTTCACCTCTTCTCTACAGAGTGGAACAAACTGAGTCATCCATTTGTTTCCATATTGTCTCTTTCTCATCTTGTGATATATCGAAAGTTGAATGTAACCTTTCCGATTTGTTCGACCATCAGATATAGAAAATCCTCTCATTTTGGAGAGGATTTTCTATACAGGTAATAGTCTTTCTACGAACCAATAGAGTGCAATCATGATGATGATAGCGGAGAATATCTGTATCATTGTAGGATACCATTTTTTACCCTTGAGGAAATATATAAAAGGGAAAGCGAGAGCCACGATGACGAGCTGTCATCACTCGATACCAAGATT
>JAYWFD010000087.1:0-4745 GCA_043778965.1 Candidatus Altimarinota bacterium | reverse complement strand
TCTATAGTCACAATTTTACTCTTCATAATCCAGAAACTAAACCACCAACCCCATTTATATTTCGAAGAATAGTAGAGAAGCTGCTTCCAGAATATGGGCTCGATGCAAAATTCCTCGATAGAGATCTCTATGTCGGATTCTCTGGATGAGAGAAGCGGCGTATCGAGATGCTGCAGATTGCGCTCCTCGATCCTAGCTGTATATTTCTCGATGAGATTGATTCGGGTCTCGATATCGGCGCTATAGATATACTGTCGAAGCAGATAGAAAAATGGCGAAGTATGGCGAAGTTAGTGATTATTATTTCTCATAACTTTCATCTTCTCGACTCTATAAATGTCGATAGTGTGCTGATAATGAAGTCTTGACAAATAGATCGCCATGGCTGACAAGAGCTCATAGATGCAGTACGGAAGGGGGGATTTTAGTCTCTGTCATCATGAAGAATAAAGCGATTCAGTATGTTAGCCTTCGAGCATATCTAAAAAATCTTATTCTATATTTTCTGGATTGCTTCGTACCTCGCAATGACGTAAACAATCATCCTTCAAAATCTAATCACACTATGACACAAAACCAAGATGACATCCAAGCTTTCGGAGATATATCACGAGCAACACTTGATGGGAGTGATAGTATCGTCTACTCACAAATGGCGAAAGTCTGACTCGATGAATCAGTCGTAAGACAGATTTCTCTTTCGAATGAAGAGCCATCATGGATGCTCGATCACCGACTGAAATCTCTCGAAAAATATCGAAGCTTTGTTAAGCCTACATGGTGACCATCACTTGAAGCTCTTGATCTTGAGAGTATTTATTATTTTGCGAAAGCTGAGGGATGAGGTGATTCTAAGTCATGGGATGAAGTTCCAGATGCGATCAAGAAGACTTTCGATCGACTTGGTATACCTGAAGCGGAGAGGAAGATGCTCGCATGAGTCGGAGCGCAGTATGATAGCGAGGTGGTCTATCATAGTCTCAGACAAGAGCTCCAAGATCAAGGAGTCATATTCGAAGATATGTCTGTCGCGATCCATAAATATGAAGATATCGTCCGAAGGCACTTCATGAAAGTCGTTCCGATGAGTGATCATATGTTTGCAGCTCTTCATGGTGCTGTATGGAGTGGAGGGACATTTCTCTATATTCCGAAGTGAGTGAAGATAGCTGATCCATTGCAGGCATATTTCCGCATGAATGTGAAGGCAGGAGGGCAATTCGAACATACTCTCATCATCATCGAAGATGAGGCAGAAGCTCACTATATCGAAGGATGTAGTGCTCCAAAATATGGAACTTCGAGTCTCCATGCCGGATGTGTCGAGATATATGTCGGAAAACATGCAAAAATGCGATATTCATCTGTGGAGAATTGGTCAGTCGATACCTATAATCTCAACACTAAGCGTGCCATCGTCGAAGAGGGTGGATCGATCGAATGGGTGGGAGGAAATCTCGGCTCATGAGTCACGATGCTCTATCCTTGCTCGATACTGAAGTGAGATAACTCGAAGGCACTTCACTTCGGTATCGCTTTTGCGAATGCTGGACAAAATACAGATACCGGAGCAAAAGTCATCCATATCGGAAAGAATACCTCAAGTGAAGTGATCTCTAAGAGTCTCTCAAAGAAGGGAGGGATATCGACATATCGATGACTCCTTGATATCAAAAAATCGGCAACTGGTGCGGTCGCAAAGATAGACTGCGATGGACTGATCCTCGATGGAGAATCCAGATCTGATACTATCCCTGATATTCGAGTAGCGACAGATGATGCGCTAGTCGCACATGAAGCAAGCGTCGGAAAGATCAATGAAGATGTCCTCTTCTATCTCCAGTCTCATGGTATCCCTGAAGACGAAGCAAAAACACTTATCGTGCGATGATTCGTCTCGCCACTCATGAAGGAACTGCCACTCGAGTATGCTGCAGAGATGAATATCCTTATTGGCATGGAGATGGAAGGACTCTAAGATGATATATTTTTTAGGTGAATTATAGTTTGATAATTCATCGTTTTTTTAAAAGATTATTACTTTTTTCACCATATTTTCCACCAGATATAGAGAGCGATAAGTGGTATAATGATGAGAGTCGCCTCGTGTGAATACTCCTTTACAATAGAGATTACCGATTCTCCGAAGTACCATCAGAGTGCTACGAGAATCCCACACCAGAGAGTTGCCCCAAGGAATGTGATAGACCAAAATGGAACCAGTGGCATACGAAATATACCTGCAGGAATAGAGATAAGATGGCGAACAACGGGTATTAATCGTCCGAGAAATGTATAGAGATTTTGATTACGGAGAAAGAGGGATTCGCTCTGATCGTATTTTGCATGAGTGATGAGGATGTATTTCCCGTATTTTCGAAGAAAAGGTTTTCCGATGAGACGACCGAGAATGAAGTAATTCGCCGTGGCTCATACGACAGAACCTATACCTCATACAATAGTCGCAAGAAAAGGATCAAGCTCACCTCATCTCGCGATCCAACCTGCTGGTATCATCACGAGTTCAGAAGGGACAGGCATGATCGAAGACTCCATAGCCATAAGGATAAATATATCCCCATAGCTCAAGGTTCCAAAAAATGAAAAAAGCGAATCAATAAGCGAATGAATCATAAATATTGTGAATGTATTATTTTCAGAATCATATCTGTATACGATAAACTTTCAACTCGAAAAAATCTTTTTACATTCCTAAAAAACTTACTATAATGTCCTTAAGAAGTAAAACAGACCTGCCGAAACGGCGAGTCTTTTTTTTACCCCAATTTTAACCCCCCTCATCTATGTTCGACCTTGCAAAAATAGAAGCCGCTATCAATCAAATCTCCGCAGAAAAGAAAATCGATAAGAAACGCCTTGTCGAGATCATCGAACATGCAATCAAAACCGCATATAAGAAAGACTATGCATCAAAAGATGCGAACGTGAATGTAAAGCTTGATATATCTACTGGTGCGGTCGAGATTTCCGTAGAGAAAACTATCGTGGAATCAGTAGAAGATCCAGATATCGAGATCTCACTTGAAGATGTCGGAGGTGCTGAGAGTGGATTCGCCCTCGGAGATACGGTCGAGATCGATGTATCGGATGAAGTCATGAATTCTGAATGATTCGGACGTATCGCTTCACAAGCCGCGAAGCAAGTCATCGTCCAGAAGATCCAGGAGACGGAGAAGGAGAAACTCTATCACCTCTTTAAGGATAAGGAAGACACGATCGTGAATCTCCGCGTCGAACTCGTCGAGAAGAATCGCGTCGTATTCGAATACAATGGCAATCAAGTCGTCCTTCCAAAGAGTGAGCAAAATAGCAAAGATAAGTATGCTCCAGGACAGCGTATGTATCTCTATGTTCGTAAGGTCGAGATCGATCCAGAATTTGGGCCTCGTGTCATACTCTCACGTAAAGATAAAGAACTCGTAGTGAAACTATTCGAGATGAATACTCCAGAACTCGAAGAAGGGACGGTCGAGATCGTATCTATAGCACGTATGGCAGGAGTGAAGACGAAGATCATCGTCGCGTCTGATGAGGAAGATGTCGATCCAGCTGGATGTCTCATAGGACCAAAAGGTATGCGTGTTCGTGGCATCGTCGATGAGCTCTTCGGAGAGAAGATCGATATCCTGAACTATACGACTGACCAGAAAGAGATGGTGCGCCGAGCACTCATCCCAGGTACCGTAGAAGCAATCGAGATCGATGAGGAGAATACGATCATCCGTGCGACGGTCAAAGATGAAGAAAAGGCGAAAGTCCTCGGACGTGGCGGAACCAATATTAATATCGCAGGTGATCTCCTCGGATATCGCATCTCTCTCACGACGATCGAAGGGAAGGAGGTCGATCCGAAAGAGGAAACGGCTGAATAGTGCTTATCTTGTCATTGGGGATTTATACCGAAGTCTTGGATATTATAAATTAGAAAACCCTACTAACCAGTAGGGTTTTCTAATTTAGATAATAGTAGAATATTTTTTCTCGAAATCTCCACTTTTCATTCCATTCTGTCTCTCAGGAATCGATAGATCATACTCTTTTATAGAGTCGTTCAGCATGCATATTTTCTTCTAGGAACATGAGCTTGATACGATCTGACCTAAGAGAAAGATTTCTTATATAATCAATTGTTTTATACAATGCTGCGGTCCCAAATTATTTCCCTTGATACGTAAAATCAATCATAAATCTATGAATCTCGTATTCATGATTATTCCCTTCGAGAAGCATCATAAAACCTATCATTGTGACATCTTGAAAGATAGCTAAGCAAGTAACATTATCTCTCACAGAAGCTTCGGCAAGAGATCGAATATTGGGAGCGACTTGTCATATCTGAGTTATACCTACACTCAGAGCTACACACTCTTCCCAGTTCTCGAGGGTGATGGGAACAAAAGTAATATCCATAAAGAAAGTATATTTGTATCTTATAAAATATCAATCTCACAAAATCTTTCCACTCCCGCATAATCTGCGAAGAACTCATATTTCCAACCATATTTCGCTATCACTTTTTCTGCGATTTCTCTCTGATCAAAACCGAACTCTATGATGAGTTTCATAGTTTCATAGTTTCATAGTTTCATAGTCTGAGTAATCTGCTTAAAGAGTCGCTCATACATCTCGAATCCTGTCTCTTCTCATCAGAAAAGTGCGAGCTCTGGCTCGAAGTGAGTATCAGCACTCATATGTTCCCAGTCTCGGGCTTTGATATAGGGAAG
>JAYWFD010000086.1:0-4746 GCA_043778965.1 Candidatus Altimarinota bacterium | reverse complement strand
TGTTATAGTTGATGACTACTTCTGAAGGTATGCTGATGACTGAAGCTGTGACGAGAGTCGAGAGAGATATGATGAACTGTATGAACCACCAAGAGAGTGGTACCATGATGATACCGAGTGCGAGCTTCGGGAGGAGCTGCTTGTATCCATACTTATCCGAGTTGAATATAGTCGCCATCGCTATAAATATGAGGAGGATAGCGTAGATGAAGTATGTGACATTCGATACGACGATCCAGAGCTCATGTATCATCGGGCGTATCTGGAAGAGATCACCACTCGTCCAGTCAGGTGACATGAGCCAGCTCGCGAGGATGATCGCGGGAGTCACGATGATCGTGAATAGATCGAGGATGATATTGAGTCCTCCCACGAGAGACTGGAGCATCTTCTGCATATTTGCGTCTTGTTCTTGACATGGTCAGACAAAATCCTTATCCCCACATTGGGCAGCATAAGTGTTTATCACTCCTCATTCGATTGTACCATAGTTGGTGATATTCACTCCAAAAATTCCTACAATTCCTGAAAGGAGGATACATATATATGTGGCAGATTTTTTGAACATAGGTATTTATATTTTCTATTAGATCATATCTTCCTTTTTTTTGCAAATATAGAGATATTTCTTTTTATGTATTTTTTTGGAGAGAGCTATTGCTGAGTATTTGCTTTTTTGTAGTCGGCTTCTGTGATGATGAGATTCATCTTCTTGAGAAGATCAGATCCGGAGTCAGGGATGACGATGACAGACTTGCTGATCAGTGCCTCACGATTATTGATGATGGTATCGAGGATTTTCTTATTTTGTCCTTGGAGTATACCATATCCACGCTGGAATCTGTCTATATAAGCAAGGTAGACTCGTGCGCGATTTTCTTCATTTTTGGATGTTACATAGTCGTTGATCACGCTATCGACTCCTTCATATTCGAAGGCTTTATATTTCTCTTCCATGGCTTTCTTCGCAGCTTCAGTCGTCTGGGAAGCGGCTGCGAGTATCACAGTGAGGTCACGAGATTGCTCAGCGAGGAGAGTCGTCCGCTCGCTCGTACGTATATAGTATGACTTGAGTATATCTATATGCTCGTCGAGAGCTTGGGCTCTATCATCGCTCTCATCGAGGAGCGCGATGATATCTACTTTCAGGACATTGAGGTATGACTGCATCGAGAGCATATTGCTGGCTATGAGTTTTCTCTCTCCATCCTTTGGATTTGCGAGGACTTCACTGATAGATATGGTATCATCCATGAGGTTATTCATCCCTGGAGTTACGGGTTTTGATTTTTGTCCGATATTGAGAGATAGAGCTGTCGCTACATTGCCTATATAGCTCATATCTGACTGAGTGAAGTTTCCATCATTTCCTGCTTGTGCTCCTTGCCCGAGATATGGTGCGATATACCCCCATCCGAGGTGGATGATGAGCGTGAAGAAAAGGGTAAATATGAGTGTATTTTTCGTGAATTCCTTGATTTCAGGTGATATTCGCATATGCTAGAAGCGGTAAAAGCGGGTAATAATTCCAGAAAATTTCTTATAGATATATAGTATCCCTTTTTCTGATTTAATGCAAAAAATACGAGACATTTTCACTTATAGTATTATTTTTTTACTCGTTGGGAATATTTTTTTTCCTTTGTGAGCATCTTTCGCATGGGAAGATAAGTATGATTATAGTGAATTTGTAGATAAAATCAATAATTCTTTTGATCCTTATTTGATCGAGAAAAATATCTCTTTGGATTCGCCGAGAACTACATTTTTTCTGAGATTTCCTTATCGTACCCTCGTATCTGATGACATAGAAGTCGAGTGGCTCGTGGATGGACGCATATATACGAGACGTGTAGATATAGACGACAGAAAAGATGGAGATGATATGGTGGTATCTACCTTTCCATTTGTGACGAAGGCTATGACGAGTATACGATTACGCATTCGCTCTGCTGTTCCTCTTCAAGGTATAGAATTGGTAACTTCGAATCAAGATAGCATAGGGAAGTCACTCTCTTTCCTTCCAGGATCATATGGACTCTATGCTGACTCTGGGAGTCCTCATATCATATCCAGATCAGAATGGTGAGCGGATGAGTCTCTCCGATATATCCCTGAGACGACTCGTGCGAAACGTATCGAAGAGTGGATCATACGATGAAAGACTCCGCTCATCATAGAAGAGACTCCAGCTGAAAATAAAATGAGACAAGAATCTGATACACAATATAATGCGCTTGCAAGTCTCAATCCAGATGCAAACATGCTCCAATCTATAGAACGCTATGATGGTATCCATAAACTCAGATGGCCTATAGAACATACGAAAAAAGTCGATCGTATCATCATCCATCATACTGCAGAAAACCTTATGCAAGATGCAGATGATAAGACTCTCCTTCGCGCTATCTACCTCTATCACACGAAGACAAAATGATGGTGAGATATCGGATACAACTTCGTCGTATGACAAAGGGGTGATATATATGAGTGAAGGGCTGGTGGCGACTATACAAAAAGTGCCCATGCATATGCGAATAATGCAGGTACTGTCGGTATATCTCTCATAGGGAACTATGATACCCTTCACTTGAATAAGGATCAAAAATATGGGATGATCGAAGCGATCACTTATGTCGTGAAGAAATACGGGATCAATCTCCGTGAGGAATGATCAGGAATCAAGACATGTCGATCGTGAGAGAATTGTATCTGGAAGAAGAATATAACTCTTCGACTCAGTGGCCATATGGATGTGTGATCTACATCTTGTCCATGAGAGAATCTTCACAAAATCTTCCCAGAAATTATAAATACAGTAGTATGAAAAGTATGATATATCCAACCAGTGTATAATAACTCTCCAGAAAAGAAAGATCCTATCGACCCTGAAGATCTCACGCTGACAGTTATAAAAGATCCATCAATACGTATAGATATACCGAGATATCTTCCATCGCCACCTGTGAGTCTCCGATGAAAGACCACGAAGATCAAGCTCTCATATCCACATGATAGCATCACACTGAGATCCGGATCTGACAAGAAATCGATCCTTCGAATGGACTGACGTATACTTCCTTTTGGAGTAGCATCACTCGCAACAGTCACGCAAGAATGAGCTACGGGTATCATACTAAGAGTACAAGATAGAGAGTATCGATGAGCTCAGGTAACGATCGCTTCAGATATCGTGTCTTTTCCATCATGGGACCGAGTACCTCTCTGGGATACGAATAAAAAATATAATGATAATGTGTTCCGAGGAAAGATACTCGTACGAAATAATAATGGAAGACTTCTCGTCATCAATGAGCTTCCTATCGAAGATTACCTGAGGTGACTCTGAGAAGTCTCTGACTCTGATCTCGGAGAGAAGATCAAGACTATAGTAGTGGCGGCAAGAACCTATATATACTATTATACTGACCCAACTCATAGAAAATATGATACTCTGCTCTATGATGGATCTGATAATCCTGATGAATTCCAGAAATATCTCGGATATAGCTATGAATTACGGAGCCCTCGTGTATCCGATGCTGTGGATGCGACACGAGGTGAAGTTATAATGTTCAAAAAGAAGCTCATAAAACCATGGTACTTCAGTAGCTCTTCTGGGCGTACCTTCTCCTATAAAGAGTATTGTGAGAGTACTCATCCAGGAAAGACAAATTGTGAAGATATATCATACCTCCAATCTGTCGATGATCCTGCTGGTCTGGGTAAAAATCAATTTGGACATGGAGTAGGTATTTCTGGAATAGGTGCGACCTATGGAGCAGCACAAGGAAAATCGTATAAGGATATCATCTCATACTACCTGAAGTGAGTGGAAATACGACAAATCAAGAAATAGATTTGAAGAAATAGATTTGATTCCTTGATATTTTCGATATTATGAGTGTATGTGAGAAAACTTTGAAAGAGTACAATCATCTACTGCCGATAGGGTCAAGGAGCAATATATCATCCTAGAAGAAGATCTAAAAAGCCCACGAGATAAGACAAATGTCGATACACAGTTACTCCTACAGAACCTTCGTTCTCGTCATCAATCTTTACGTTCTATGATTACGACGTATCTTCAATGATGATGAAATATGTTCGTAAGGAATAAAAATGAGAAAGAGATCATAGATGAGTTGGAAATCATTCGATGAACGCTTATACTAATCGATACTGATGGACACCAAAAAGCTCGTGAATATCTGGCGAAAAATCCTATAAAATCTAATGCCTAACTATGTATCTCTCTGATCGTGACATCCGCACTGCTATAGATACTGGAGATATCACTATCTCTTATTTCGATGAGACTCGTCTCCAGCCCGCGAGCTATGATATACGACTCGGAGATCGATTTCTCATCGTGAAGGAGTACTCTATCGCGAATATCGATCCAGTGAATCATATCCTTCCTGAATACGAAGAGATCATCGTGACGCATGATGAGTGACTGATACTTCGTCCTGGAGTGACGGTCCTCGGGACGAGTATCGAGAAATTCTGATCTGAGAAATACCTCATCCAGCTCTCAGGGAAGTCATCTCTCGCACGTATCGGGCTCATCGTGCACAATACTGCATGACTCATCAATCCAGGACACTATCTCAATATCACCTTCGAACTTGCGAATATGAATAGTGTCCCTATTATTCTCCGTCCTGGTATGGATATAGCACAGCTCTTATTCGCTGAGATGAGCTCACCGCCAGATCAAGACTATAAGAAAACAGGAAGATA
>JAYWFD010000085.1:0-4799 GCA_043778965.1 Candidatus Altimarinota bacterium | reverse complement strand
GGCGATTGCTACCTCCCATCATTCCTTTCATTCCACCATGTTTCCCCATTTTTGGCATACTATCGAGCAGTGTTTGTTCGTCTGCTGTGAGAGTCGTTCCAGCTTTCTTTTTTTCGAGGATTGCTTGGATTTTTGTACGATTGGCTTCCATCTCAGCTTGTTTGATCTTACGTTCAGCGCGCTCAGTGATGATCGTCTGACGAAGAGTCTCTTCACTCGATGTGAGTGCAGTACCCGCGAGGAGCTTATCTATGACAGATTCCTGTGCATCACGTTTTGCTTTCGTTTCAGTGCGCTTCGTCTCCATATAGGTCTTCTTCTCGGTATCAGACATCGCCTCGAAAGCAGTCTTCTCGGCATCGGTCATCTCTGACATCATCGGTCCTCCCATGCCATGACCTCCATGTCCACCTTCACCCATACTTTGGACGAATGATTTGAGAGAACTGGTAGTTGATGTCGTACCAGTAGTGGTACTCGTCGCTGCGAATGTCGAAGCGACAGCGAGAGTCATACCTGTGATGAGTGCTCCCCCGATTATGATCGATTTATTCATATGTATAAAAAGATAAAAAAATAAAATCCATGTAACCAAAGATTACGAAGTAAGTATACTCTCAGGAAGTAAGCGAACAGTAAGTATTTTTTTGTTCCTTCCGTCAGTGAGCACCTCAGTCGTGTCGAGATTACGAGAGACAGTATAGCAGGAGTGGGTAAGGGGGAAGTAAGTATGAAAGTTTAGTAGTTTCATCTGTTAGGAGTATAATATACTCAATAGTAATACTTGAAATAAATGGATTGATTTTATATTCATCATAAAGAACTAGAAAGATTGGGTATTACCAAAGATAGTTTCTTTAGAAATGTTGGAATTATTAAATCGATATTTGATGAAAAATGGTTAGCAAAACAGGAGTATAAGTTTAACAAACACCCATTTGCTAAACGCTCAATGGAGCCATTACTAAATAGGCACCCAGTTTATCGAGCAACTCATAGCACAACGATTGAGGACATGCTTTACCTTTACAATCTTGGCGAATGTTTTTCTAGTCTATCTAATATTAAAGGCATTAATACTTATATTCCTAGATTAAAAACGGAAAATGAGATAAAATCAGCATTCTTTGAATTATTGGTATGAAAAACTTTATTGGAAAAATGATTTACTATATCATGACTTCAGATAAATAATAATCTAGGCAATCCAGTAGAGTTATTGGTAGAGAAGTCTTGATATCAGTTTTGGATTGAATGCAAGTCAACTTATGTCAAGCAATTTCAAGATGATTTATTGGAAAGGATAATCATATCAGCTAATGAGGTTATGAAATGAAAAAATAGAAGAATTTTATTTAAAATGATTATTGAATCTGAAGTAGAAGATATATTTTATACTAATAAAAAATTTTTAAAGGATTTTAAGTATGCCATTACCAAAGCATATGAAAGAGATGAGAATGGTTTTCCTATCTCATTTAATGATAATGGGGATGTGTCAGGAATTAAGTGGAGATTGGAATGTCATTTATTTGAAAACCTCAAAGAAGAGACTGTAAATAGCTTTATCTTAAATGAATGTGATAAGTGATGTGCTTTCTCGAAGGCTAAAAAAAGTTCATCAAACTCCTGAATGCCAGATTTATCTAGTCCACCTCAATATTCAGCAGTATTTTGAGTTAAATATCTTTTCTCAAATTATTCAAGAAAGGATCAGATAAGAGTTTCAAAAATTTGTGACCAAATCAAAGAGAAGATTAAGCAACAAGAAAATCTCTTGAGTAGCTGAGAGATGGTTATAATAATCTTAGATGAAGATATCATAGAAAAACATGATATTGCAATAATAAGAAGTGCTTTATCATTAAATATTAAAAACTTAGGAATATTTATTGCCAGTAAAATCAATAATCCATTCCAATTTAATTTAAATCCAGTTTATATTGGAGATAACCTAATAGAGAAATTCGAAGTTAAATAATAAATCTTCAATATAAGCGGGGGGGGGGGGTAATAATCTATTCACTTCTGAGTGCATCTATCGGCTTCATCTTCGCGGCTTTATAGGCAGGGAATATCCCGAAGAAGAGTCCTGTCCCGACCGAGAAGGAGAGAGATAGCTCACCCAAGAGCAATACATAAAAACTCGATCTAATATTTTCACTTCATAGAAAAAGACTAATGGATCTAGTACATATCCTCTCAGTAAGAGTCAAGTAAGAGAGAGTTATACTGTGGTTAGTCTCTTTCCACTTATTCGTCCTATGACACGAGCAAGAATACGACTAACAAGTTTTGGTGTAGTTCTCCCTTTTTCTAAATCTCCCAGATCAGTATCAGCTACAGTTGCTACTGCACTTGTTGCTTCTACTTTTGCAAGAGCATCGATATATTCAGGGGGTTGAGAGGTTATCATTCACGATCTTGCCTGACTTGCCACGATCGCGCTTACCATTCAAGCTAAGGATTGGGTGAGAATTCCTCTTCTATTAACAGGACCTTCGGATACAATTTTTTCAGGTGCCGGAGAACTCAGTCAATCTTGCATAGAGATGGAAAGTTAATTCATTTCTATTTTACTGATTTTTCGATACTATCAAGAATATGATAGCTGACAAAAAAAGAAAAATACTTGAGACAGAGATTTGCGAAAATTCGCTTCTCATCATGGTCGGGAAAACAGAACAAATCCGAAATGGAGATGTTTTTTATCCATTTCGTCAAGACTCTGATTTTCTCTTGCTTACAGGTCTCGATATTCCAGAGCTTGTCCTTATCGGGATCAAGAAAAATAATGAATTCGAATGGAGACTCTACTCTGAAAGTATCACAGAGAAAGAAAAAATCTGGGGAACTTCTAGACTTCCCCATGAATCACTTCGTACTCTCTCTGGGATAACAGAAGTTCGCGAGATGAGATATTTCTCTTCTGATATTCGAGAACAGCTCAGAGAGGTTGACCATATTTTTCTCAGGGATAAACTTCCTTATCCAGAAGAGAAGAATCTCCTGAGGAAATTTCGACTTACTCAATATTACCCAAAAATCCAGTCATTCAATCCTTTTCTACGGCCTCTTCGAATCTATAAAACAACAGAAGAGATCGAATGTATCAAAAAAGCGGTATCGATCACTCATCAAGCATATAATCTGCTTGTGAAAAATATACGGCCAAGAATGCATGAATATGAGATCGAAGCCCTCATTGCTTGAGTCTATCGAGCAAATGCGACCGTAGAGTCGTATCCCACGATCGTCGCTTCTGGTCCGAATAGTTGTATCATGCACTATGTCCAACATACTAGAAAACTTGAACATGGGGATCATATTCTTGTAGATTTCGGTGCAGAATATCGCGGATATGCGTCTGATGTGACGAGAGTATTCTTCGTAGATGAGCCAAATATAAGACAAAAAGAAATATATATGAGTGTCATGAATGTAAAAAACTATGCAGAAACTCTCATACAACCATGAGTGAAACGACTCGAATATGAGAAAATGGTGCGAGATCAGATGAACCTCGAACTTGAAAAGCTCGGACTTATGCCCCCATGAACTCAGGGGAAAGATCGAGCATTGCTCTCTCGTAGGTATTATCCACACTCGACTTCACATTTTCTCGGGCTCGATGTACATGATACGGGCGAGAGGGATGATGTCTTCGAAGTAGGGATGGTCATTACCTGTGAGCCAGGGATCTATATCAGAGAAGAGGAAATCGGGATACGACTCGAAGATGACCTTCTTATCACCGAAAGTGGATATGAGAATCTGAGTAGAGAGATAGCATTATTGGATTTTTTATAATTGACTGGAAAAAATAAGATTTTTGTATATAATTTCGTCATTATTTCTTTACTATAAGAATATATGAAAAAATTTTTCACTCTTGTTGCTGGATACGTAGTAGGTCTCGCAGTTGCTATGAAGTATCGCAAAGATCATGGGAAGTCTAAGCTTGCATCTGACCCAAGTAAGTCTAAGTTCGATGGATTCATCGATGAGGTTGTCGATATCCATAAGTCAGCTTATGGCGATGCGAAGGAGTATGTCGAGACCAATCTCGAAGATGTGAAAGATTTCGATTCACTGAAGTCTAAAGTTTCTACGAAGATGAGTGGACTCGCAGATGAAGCAGAGACATTCATCACTTCACTCAAGGAGAAGGGGATAGAAAAGAAAGAGGCTCTCGTCGATGAAGCGAAAGACACTGGAGCTAACTTTTCTGATATCGCAGTCGATAAGATCGCGTGATGGATCGAAGGAGTAAAATCCAAACTCGATACCGCTCATACTGCCGTAAAATCTAAACTCGATACAGAGACTCCAGCGAAAAATCCAGTAGCAAAAAAGAAGCCAGCGGCTTCAAAATCACCAAAAGCATAGTATATTCCGCTTCGGCGGATTTTTTATCCATTCATATTTTTATCCATTTTTATGACTACACAAGATCCAAAACATACTGACCCAACTCCAGAGAATACCGTTCAGGAGGAACTCGAAAGTATCATCATAGATGATGCTTCATGAGTCTCGCAAGATGATGAGATCACTCGACTTCGTGACTCTCTTGCTCGGTCGCAAGCAGATTATCAGAATCTTCTCATGAGAAATGATCGAGATAAGATGGAGATGGTATCATTTCTCTCGGGAAAGATACTCCTACCACTTCTTACTCAAGTCGATAATCTCGAACGAGCCGTGAAGCTCAAGGAGTGAGTCGAAGGTGATAGTTTCGTCGACTGAGTCCGATCGATGCTCGTGAGTATGGAGAGATATCTCGAATCTCAAGGAGT
>JAYWFD010000084.1:0-12633 GCA_043778965.1 Candidatus Altimarinota bacterium | reverse complement strand
CTCTGCTTTTTGCATGAGTATTCGTACTTTGGTTTGCTATTGCGATATTTTGAGCTATCATGCAAATAGTGAGTATCGCCTGACAATAGAGCTTTATGGTTACATTTTCTCATTCATCACAAGGATTTACTCTTTTTGAGCTCATGATAGTGATATCGATGATAGCACTTCTCCTTGGGAGCGGTATTTTCCCTTATATGTACTATATGGATCGGGCTCGTGTGGAAAAGACGATCGATGCTATATCGCAAGAGTGGATCATAGCCCACCAAAATATACGATGATGACTCCTTCACGAAGGTACGGGATCCCATGCTCATATGTATATCGAGATAAACGAATGATCCGGATCTATCACTCTCTCAACTTCTACGGGATGATCAAGCACAAAAAAAGAATATAAGAAATATGTGTTCGATGCAAAAATAAAAATCC
Source organism: Candidatus Altimarinota bacterium (assembly GCA_043778965.1). Taxonomy (GTDB): domain Bacteria; phylum Patescibacteriota; class Gracilibacteria; order BD1-5; family UBA2023; genus JAGOMW01. Next base: position 12,198 of record JAYWFD010000084.1, on the reverse strand, counting down.
TCGAATTAACAGGAAGTATCACTGCAATTACGACGAATCTAACATATCATATTTCGCCACCTTTTGCGACTGGAGCATTCTCTACATGAGGAACCGATGAATCATATATGACTGGAGTGATTATCACTCTATGATATCCTGGAGCGAGTCGAGAATCTCGACGAGCCCGTGATATGTTACTTCGTCCATATTTTGATTAGAAATTCTCTGTTATTGCAACTTTTCGCTATTCATATATGTATCTTTATTCACTTAGGCATTCTCGTTCATGATTCACTCTTATAGAACTTATAGTCGGTATGACTATATTTTCTGTTGGCATGACTGCTATACTTGCCCTTCTCTCTTCCACCATTGATAGCTCTACTGTTTCTCGTCAAGAGATTATCACTTCGAATATCCTCAGAGAGCAGATAGAACTAATAAAAAATATACGAAATTCAAATGTGAGAAGTTTTGTTCCCTGGGATACTTCATTCACAGGATGAGCAAATCCATGATATCTTATACCAGGATCGTATATCATAGAAAATGACTATACTGCAACTGGTCTTACCTTCACTCCTGGAACAAGTACTCCGGAGAAAAGTCCTGTATACCTCGATAATGTGACCACCCTCCTCGCGGCTACAAGCGATATCGAATGAAGATTCAATGCTGTGAAACTCTACTATGATATGCCTATGAGACTCACTCATACTCCAACATCGACAGGAACAACCTATGCCTCATACATCATAGTTTCTCCTCTTATAGTAAATAGTCCTACTTGATCTATAGAACCAAAGACACTTGCTGGAAAAAATCAATGATTTCTTCTTGATGCTCGTGTCATAGCAAAATCCCGTACGGGATATAGGGAGTATGATCTCAAAACTGTAATTACCGATTGGAAAAAATAAAGAGCCAAAATAGCATAAGCATATACTTCCTATGAAATACTTACAGAAAACATCAGGGTTTACTCTCGTAGAGATGATACTCGCAACGACTATATTCGCTGTGATGAGTATTGCCGTGATGAGTATATATATTCAGACCACAAACCTCAGCAATAGACTCAAGGCAACACGTCATCTGTCTGAGACTTCTCGTGAAATTACCGAACGTATAGCTGAAGATGTAAAAGGGAAGGGGATAAGTCTGAAATATTCACGCTATGACGATGGCACTATCGGGAATGATCTCTGGAAAAGTCCAAATTATCAGAGTGGATGAGAACTTCTGACAATTTGATCTGAATCATCCGTATTTCGGACATATTTCTATGGGAAAAAGGTAGGAGCTATACTCTCTCTGTGTACGCAAGCCGAAAAGATTGATACCATAACAGAATGTGGACTCTATGTCATGCCATCATGAATACTTGCCCTGACAGATACGCTCGATCCTGATTTTTCACAAGCATTCAACCTCGTAGATAGCTTCATACCAGAAGAAGACAAGAAGCGAGTAAAAATCGAAGATTTGAAGTTCTACATATCATGAGATGGAAATACTACAGAAAAAAAAGTCACACTCGTATTCACGCTCACACTCTTACCTCGTATAGGCGTACCACTTATAGGTCTTTCTGAAAGTAAACTGAGAGTACAAACAACTATAAGCGAACGATTCTTCAAGCAAAATTAACTTTATTTTAAGATACGTATGCCCTCTTCTCTTCTCACATCTCATCGAGGATTTTCTGTACTTATGGCTCTAGGATCGACAGGAGTACTCCTCATTATCGTTATAGGTATAGCGAGTGTATTTATTTCTGAGATGCGCCTCTCTCGACTCCAGTATGATTCTATCCTCTCAGCTACCCAAGCAGAGTGAGCATTCGAATATGCTATGCTCAAAGTAAAGAATCACAGAGATGGCTTTGCTGATATGATGGATGGATCGAGTCCTGATGCCTTAATATTCTCTGGTGCAAGTCCACGAACAGATAAAGTAGAAGTTGACTATACTATCGAAGCTCAGGATACTGATATTGTATTTTCAGGTGGACGTGATAATTATACTATTTTCCCGCTATTTACTGGAAAGTGCCAAGGATATATAGATCCTCTAAAATCATGTGACCCCAGTACCTATACAGGAATCCTACAAGTATGAGCCATCACTGAGCTCTCTACTTCATGAAACCCTGCTGATCTCTCATGGAGTATCGTCGGAATGAGTGGAAGCGAAAATGTCAGCATCGCCTGAACATGAGTCATAGATGGGTCTGAAATAGGCACCCTACGTCTTGCCGGAGAATCTTGCTACAATAGCTTATGAGTAGAGAAACCTGTAGCGATTCCTATGGATTCAGATGGATCATGTCCAAATCCATACAACAAGAATTCTGGAGGAGATGTGATTAGTTATTTCTATGATCTGACATGATCCACTAGACAGTTTCTCAATGCCTGATGAGCATTTCTAAATACAGAAGTGAAAGATCCTTATATCCTTATCTTCAGTTCGTGAGCTTCTGCAGATATCACTCTTAAGACCGATAAGCCTTTTACGCTAACAATACTCAAGATAACGACAGAAGCACGAAAAGGAAATGCTCTTCAGTCAATACGATTCACTGAAGATAAGGGCAAATACTATGATGCTCTGAAATACGGAATATATAATAATCCCTAATAAAAAACTTCCTCACGGAAGTTTTTTATTCCCCATCAAAATCAGTACCCCTTGCGCGCTCAATCTCATAAAACTTCTGATGTTGTTTTTCAAATTTAAGATCGACTTGTCCTGTAGGTCCATTTCGGTTTTTTCGAATATATACATTTGTCACGCCTGGATTTTCTGGAAATCCTGTCGTATCATAGTAGTCTTCCCGATAGATCATCATGACGATATCTGCATCCTGTTCGATCGCTCATGACTCTCTGAGATCAGACATCATAGGACGTTTATCAGGGCGAGCCTCTAGGGCACGTGAAAGCTGAGAAAGCGCTACTACTGGAACATCGAGCTCGCGAGCAAGTGCTTTGAGTCCACGTGAGATTTCTGATACTTCTTGCACACGATTAAAGCTATTTCCACTAGAAATAAGCTGGAGATAATCTATGACAATAAGATCAAGTCCTGATTCCATTTTGAGTCTCCGTGCTTTTGATTTTAGTTCTAGTATACCAGCACCAGCAGGAGAATCATCGATGTAGATCTTTGCCCGAGAGAGTCGCTCAAGTGCATCACCCATCTTTGCGAATTCATCTTCTGAGAGTTTCCCTTTTTGGAGCTTCCAACTATCGACTGCCATAGATGCAGCAATCATACGATCAGTAAGTTGTTCTTTCGACATTTCGAGTGAGAATACGGCTACATTTTTCCCGCGTTCTCAGACATTTTGAGCAAAATTCATAGCGAGTGCCGTCTTTCCCATGGAAGGGCGCGCTGCTACAATGATCAGGTCTCACCGCTTGAATCATCACAGCCGAGAATCAAATCATTCATACCCTGTAGATATGCTATTTGCTTGCGAGAGAGTCGGATCAGCATGGATCGCTGCAAACTCTTCATAGCGAGCATTCAGAATATCTTTGATATGGACGAGTTTATTCTGGATGAAGGTCTGCGTCACAGAAAAGAGTGACTTTTCTGCTTTTTCGAGAAGTTCATTGATTTCTGTAATTTCATCGAATCCTGCCTGAGTGATCTCACTCCCTGCCCGGATAAGTTTGCGAAGGACAGACTTATTCTTCACGATCTGTGCATATTGGAATATATTCGCACTCGTAAACACACTCGTCATCAGATCTCCGAGGAATACATCACCTCACATAGAGTCGAGTTTTTTCTGATCATCTATAATTTCTCGTACAGTAAGTGAATCTATAGGACGATTGCGTGCATAGAGATCGATCATAGCTGCGTAGATGATCCCATGAGCAGGATCATAGAAATCCTCAGCGACGAGGATACTCGCGACCTGGATCATCCCATCCTTATCGATGAGGATAGAGCCGAGGACACCGCGCTCAGCTTCGATGCTATGTGGGGGAGTAGTGAGAGACAATGGAGAATGGTTATTTTATTATGATTATCTTTGTTGTTGCTATATTATTTGTTTGAAATAAAAGTTTAATTTTCTTTTGTGGGAGTAGTTCATAACTCACAAGTCGAGCTTTTGGATCTACATTTCTATATATTTCTTCATAGGTTCCATCATTTTTAAACTGCAGAATAAATTCATTATTAAGTTCTTCGTTTCATGGGGAAGAAGCGTCAATCGAAAATAGGTAGTACAATCCATTTTTTCAAATACTACTCTGCAGTATTTTATCAAATGATCAGTATCTATAAAGAATCATCGATTTTGTGTTGTACAAATAATATTCTGGATAATTCTTATAAAGAATCCTAAATGAATACCAATTCTTTCATTTGTTTTTGAGCGAAAGCTCATCACTTATACATGCTCTTGCCTTCATAACATCTGAGTTTTGACCATACCCTCATTCCTTATCACAGGAAAATCCTTCATTCTTCCATTTAGTAATAATTACATTTTTATTGTATAGGAATGTATATTCTTGACTCTGTCTAACAGAAAAATTATACTTCTTGTCTATTATTGTAAGCTCATCTTCTGCTTTTATTCATTGAATTCACAATAGCGAAACTAGTATAAATATCGAAAGTAATCTTTTCATAAAAGTTATTGTTGAGGTTTAATTAAAATTTTTCTCTCCTCCAAAATTCCCAGCAAGCTCTTCTTCCGTCACGAGCTTCTGGATGAGGTCAGCGATTTCTTGGTTATATGGAGTGAGATTCTTTAGTTTGATAAGGGTCTCGACTGCCTCTCTACGATGCCCTCCTGTGATAAGTCATTGCGAATATATCCAGAGAATCTCAGGATTATGAGGGTACTGCTTGAGATAGCTTCGAGCATAGAGGATCATATCCTCAGAAAGGCTCATCTCAGAAGCTAGGTGCGTGAGAGTATAGAGGATTTCTTCAGCCTCACCACCAAGTGAGAGTATCTTCTTATAGAGTTCATAGCTTACATCGTATTTTCTCTGCATAGCAAGATCCGTAGCCAGATGCATGAGCACCTCTATATCATCAGGATTCTCTAGAGCGATATCTTTCAGGATGAACTCTGCTTTGGCGAAGGCATGATCACGCTCGTAGAGACTTGCCATAAGAAGATTGAGCTCACGATTATCTTTATCTATAGAAAGACCACTTACGATCAGTGCTCTCGCATCATCTATCTGCCCACGAGCTATAAGGGTTTTTATATTGTTGAGTATTTCCACGAGTTTTTCCTTTTTCTCAGGTTTTATATGAGATTTTTTATGTGATTTTGGGTGAGATATATCGCTATTCTCCTTTTCATATCTTGTTTTTCTATGGATCATATGTTTTTTTTCTTCTACCTCTTCGTGTGATATTTCTTTGTGTCATCCTGAGGAATCAGCTCCTTCTTTATCTGCCTTCAGAGGGATTTCCTCGTCTTCGTTTGAATCATTTTCTTTTGACTGAGAGAGAGCTATATCGGCATCAGTTATAGGTATAGCATTCTCTCCTCATGGAGATTCTCAGATATACTTCGCATCATCTTCTATGAGAGATGCCTCTTGTGTATCATCAGGTACTCCCTCCTCTGAAAAAAGTGGTACTGATACGGTTTCCAGTTCAGTATTTTCAGGACTCTGACCTAGTGGGTATAATATTGGATTATCGAGGACCACTCCATCTATGCTTGTATACTGTATCGTATCATTTTCGACAATTTTCTCCTCAGGAGATTCGACAAATGGTGAAACTTGAGATAGAGTAAGAGCTCATTCCTGTTTCGGATCTCCTGAAATAAGCGTACTTCTCTTCGGAAAAAAGACCAGAAGAATACGCTTAAGATAGAGAAATCCATCGTATCAAAATATTCATAGTATAACAAGCATACAAGCAAAAACGATCATTGCTTCTATCGATGCTGATTGATTCACAAAAAGAAATTCCATAAGGAAAAATGCGAAGTCAAATTGTATTAATTTTGTATACCCTAAAGAAACCATCCTTATATGAAAAATCATTCTCATTCGGTGAGTTTTCTCTATATCTACAAGGACAATGATAAGGACAAAATAGAAATTTGCAAACGAGAAAGATTAATTTAAAGGTGTTTATAGGAATCTCAAAAAATAATTTGCAATTATACCGAGTTCTTATATAATCCACCGCGTTTCACCCATTATATTATAGGATTTTCACTTATGGACTCTACTCTCATCGCAGCTATCCAGGCTAGCACTCAAACAAGATCTGACTCTCAAGAACTCAATACAGGAATGGAAATAGAGGTACATCAAATCATCAAAGAAGGTGAGAAAGAGCGTATACAACTTTTTCGATGACTTATCATCGCAATGAGAGGAAAAACTCAACTCGATAAAGTTATCACTGTACGTACTGATATCGATGGTATTGGTATCGAAAAGATTTTTCCTATCAATTCTCCTTTCATCTCTAAGATCGTGGTACTAAGACAGTTTAAGGTTCGTCGTAAAAATATCGGATACATCCGTGATCTTACTGGAAAAGCTGCAAGACTCAAGGAAATCAAGTAATTGTACTAATAATGTAAATTGTATATTGTAAAAAGTTCTTTAAAAGAGAACTTTTTTTCTTATTCTATTTGTGGAATTTCCACAAATAAATATAGAATATTCTTCACATTTATGACTTGCTTTTTCAGTGAAGTTCATGTGAAGGGCATTACTCATTTTCCTGAATACATAGCGTATACGATAATGCTGTCAAATGTTTTTTTTCTTTTGACTTCATGCAATAAAAGAATAGAAATGTATCTCCGCATCTATAGAGAAAAAGAACTATAATAACAAAGTTGACTCCTGCCATCCTTCGATCCTTCTATGACTCCAAATTTCTCATTTTCTCATCTCGAAGAGACTATCTCTCGGCTTTCAGTATCTATACGAAAGCAAGATTTCTTGACTTACTTTAAAAAGTTTTCTCTTTTAGCGACAACTGATAATAGTATCACTCTAGGGGTCGTTTCATGATTTCATAGAGATAATCTCGCAAAAAAATTCTATGAAGAAATCAAATCGACTGTCATAAGTATATGCCCTAATATTCAAAGCATCGATATCGTAGTAGATGACGCGATCGATAGTAAAAATCCTGATTGTGTCGTCGAATGTCGACTCTCACTGAAAGAAAGTGAAAAGAATACCAAAAAACAACAAGTCGAATGAGTCGAAATCGTAGAAGGAATCAATAGTCGCCTCATAAGCGATAGATATCGCCTCGATAACTTCATCATCGGTCCATCGACTCAGCTTGCTCATGCAGCCTCTGAAGCAGTAGCTCGTAAGCCAGGTGCATCTTATAATCCGCTCTATCTCTATGGAAATGTCGGACTAGGAAAGACGCATCTTCTCCAAGCAACAGCTAATAGCATTCGTGAGAAGCACAAATCTCTCAAAGTAGTATACACTACGGCAGATAGATTCCTCACAGACTACGTCGCTAGTATCAAGGGGAGATCGGTAGATAAACTCCGAGAGAAATACAGACAGATCGATGTCCTCGTCATCGATGATGTCCAGTTTCTCGCTGGAAAAAAATCGACACAAGAAGAGCTCTATAACATATTCAATATACTCTATGAAGCAGGGAAGCAAATAATCCTCTCAGGGGATCGTCCACCCAAGGAGCTCACTGAACTCGAACCAAGACTCCAGAGTCGCTTCGAATGGGGTATCACCGTCGATCTCGGGGAGCCTGACTATGAGACACGCCTCGCGATCATACAGGAGAAGGCGAGAGCAAGAGAATTCATCCTCACACAAGAAGTATCAGAGTTCATCGCTGAAAATGTAACGACCAATGTCCGTGAACTCGAAGGAGTACTCAATCAAGTCATCGCAGAATATGATCTCAAGGGGACGCCTCCCACTCTCGAAAATGTCGCATACCGTCTCTCGAAGCTCGCTGTACGATCAATCACATCAAGCCTTACAGAATCACGAAGTATACGCACAGGAAACTGTAGCTATGAAGACCTCGTACAGGCAGTATCATCTCACTTTGGTATAGAGATACGTATGCTCCTCTCAGAAGATCGCAAAAAAGAAAATATGATCCCTCGTCAGGTCGCTATGTACCTGCTGAAAAATCGTCTTCACTATACCTATGAACGCATAGGAAATATATTCTCCGGACGCAATCATACTGCTGTCATGTATAGCTGTAAGAAGCTCGAAACCATCATGAAAAAAGATCAACAAGTGGTATATGAGGTGAATGTAATACGAGATAAACTAGGAATCTAGTAGATAGTTAATAGAGATAGTAAATAGTAAAGAACATGGTAAAGTCCTATAAAGACCTCATTTTTTGGCAAAAATCCTATGAAGTAGCTCGTAGGATTTATTTAGTCACAGATAATTTTCCTAAAAGAGAACTATATTCCCTCGTAGATCAGATGAGACGATCATCTATTTCTATTCCCTCAAATATCGCGGAGTGATACTGAAGAGGTATATGACAAGATTATCTTCGATTTCTTGCTATAGCGAGAGCGTCGTGTAACGAATTAGAAACTCAGCTTTTACTTGCAAGGGATTTTAAATATATTGAAGAGGAGGACTTTTTTGAAATCCAAAATCTACTTATTGAAGTAATTAAACTCATTACCTCAGTTATCAATAAGTATAAAAAATAACTTGCTCTGACTATTAACTATCTCTATTAACTATCCCCACTTTGCTCTCTATAGTTTCCACTCCCATCGGTAACCTCGAAGACATAACCCTCAGAGCTATCCGGACCCTAAAAGAAGCAGACTATATCGCCTGCGAGGATACTCGTGTGACTGGACAACTCCTTGGATACTATGATATAGAGAATGGCGGAAGACTCCTCTCATTTCATTCGCACTCTGGATTCTCGAAGATGGAACGCATCATCGAGCTCCTTCGAGAAGGGAAGCATGTAGCTCTCGTATCAGATGCAGGGACTCCTGGTATCTCAGATCCAGGGTTCGTCCTCATACGTCGAGCGGTAGAAGAGGGTATTACTATCGTACCTATACCATGAGCCTCAGCAGTACTCTCGGCACTCGTCGCGAGTGGCATCGACTGTCATCAGTACCTCTATCTCGGATTCCTCCCTGTGAAGAAGTGACGACAGACGATGCTCAAATCTCTCGTGAATAAGGAATATACAGTCGTCATATATGAGTCAGTACACCGCATAGAGAAGACTCTTGAAGAACTCGGACAATATCTCTGAGAAGATCATCATATCGTCGTCGGACGTGAGATCACGAAAAAATTCGAAGAGTTCAGACGAGGTACTATCTCTGAAGTAAGAGAATACTACAAACGAGAAGGGAAAGTGAAGGGGGAGTTCGTACTTGTGTTTTAGATTTCACTAAATCCTATCGCATGCGGGATTTTCCGATTGTCAGGATATCCTTTGTGAGCGTTTCCACTGATCATGATATCGCCGAATATGATCTGAGATGACCCACTTGAGTCAAGCTTGATCGAGGAATTCCGAGTACATCACTCTGAACGTAGTATCCTTTCAGCAGAGTATTCAGAAAGTGATCGAGTAAAAAAAATGAGTATTTGGTCAGAGATATTTTGGATATTTGGATTTTTCAGACAGATATAGGTACGACCAATATCTTCAAATGGAAAATGTGGTACATCAAGAGAAAAACTTACAAGTGCAAAATCACCAGACATATCACGGAGATTTTCCCAAGAATATGAAAGTATCTGAGCATATCACGACCCAAAACTGATGATTTTCTTACTTTCATCTCGATTATCTGCACCTGCAGTACGCACTTCTCATCACTCTTTAAGACCAAACGAAAGCGGGGTAGGATTTTTTTTGGGATCAAAAAATTGTCAGTTTATCGTAAGGGTGAGTGGGATATAACTTTCATTTTTGAGTTCTTTGAGTGATTTTTTTGGATAAAGAGGCTCTCATGTTTCTTGATCCCATTCAAGAGGGCTTCAGAGTGAGACGACTCGAAGTCAGTTTTTCAGATTCGCTTTTACCATATAGATATCCTTGAGGCGACTTTCATAGAGTTCCATCGATCGAGATGAAGAGATACGCTCATACGCTTTTTTCTTTTGGATGATTGGTTTTTTAAGGGGTTTTATCGGGATGACTTCACGGATAGGATCGGTGATAAAAAATGGTGACATAAGTATAGTCCCAGAAGCAGCATAAATTGATCAGAAAGAAAAAGAGAAAATGATCAGAAATGAGAGTATTTTTTTCATATATATGAGATCATAGTGATAAGTTCTTTTTTCACAATAATTCTCAGTAAAATTACTCCAATAAAGACATTTTCAATATGCTTTCTTATCATATAATTTGACTTTTTTATATATTTTATGGTAAAATATTCTCATGAATATATTGAGTAGTTGAGGAAATCTGGGATGAGCTAAGCGTATAATTGCTCAGGATACTATGAGTGAAGATAATCTCGGCACAACTTTGCTCCGTGAACAATCCAAAAGAGCGGATTTACTTTCTCTCGATCCGAAAAAATTTGAACATATAAAAAGACGATACCTTGATTGTATTGACTTAGCAATGCGAATAGATGAGCTCTTAAAAAAACACCCCACTATCTCAACAATTCTTCAAAAACCTTTACCAAATAGCCTAAATAGAACGACTCCTTTTTCTGTTCTTGATGTGACTGAAAGGAATCAAGAACAGAGATTTTTAGCATGACTTGAGGCTATACGTCCTGATATTGAAGGTCTTATACGGATAGTATTTCAGAGTAATGTGACCGATGCCACTCGTATGAATATCTGACATACTGCTGCTCAAAATACTAATAAAGCTCTATTTTATCAGAAAACCTTATTTTATCTTGCTGTATGGAAAAAATATCCAAAACTCATATGATTTCATCCTTTTGCGGGAAGTGATGAAAAAATGTTGATTCATATGAATATTCTTATGTACCAATATTGTAATGGACAATCATTAGCTTGAGCTCAGATTATTGGATCAAGTTTTGCTGAAGTACCAGAATGAGGCGCTAAAAAACTTGCTAAAGAAATACCAAAAATTTCGAGTACATATTCCGTTCTTTGAATTCGAGATATAGACGAATCTCTATGAGTCGATCTTCTCGAAGAATATTTAGTGATAAAAAGTCCTTTCTTTACAGAATTTCGTACTTTTTCTTTGGGTATGGATGGTATTATCGATGAAGAAAAATTTTCTATGAATATGGAGGCTATTTGGCATGATTTCTTCATAAGACATTATGAAATATTGAACTCATGACAAAATGCTATAGCAGATGAAGTACTCGGAATTTTGGGTCCAAAATTTTATGGCCACTTCCTTCATGAAGCACGTGATGAAAGAGTAAAGTGAAAACAAGTAGGTAAAGATGATGCAAAGGCCGTATCGAAAAAGAAAACTTGAACAAATAAAGCTTCATCAAATACAGACTTCTCCAAAGTGAGCCTACCAGCTATAGTGAATCAAAATACTCTGCCTCCTTGATATATATTTGGTGTACCAAGTATCCTTTCGCAGGTCAAGGATCAACTTTCTCGATGAAGATGATTTCGATGATTGCGGGAATCAGTAGCAAAAGGTATACCCTATAGTGACCATGCTGTACTTTGGATATTTGCTCCAATACAGGATGGAGGATGATCATGGAAGAGCTATGATAAAGGAGATATGGTAGAGCTCATATCAGAACCAGACTTCCCCTATAGATTTGTCCTCACAGGATGAAATCCAGATAAGGGCGATCTTCTATCCTCTCAAAACTGTGTACTCTTTCAGTATGATAAAAAAGTAGAAGATGTACGATATGAGGTTCCAGGAAAGACCGTTCATATACTTGAAAGCAGATTTGGTGAAAGAGAGAATCAAGCTCCCGTTACTCCAGCATCAGCTATTCATCCTAGAATACCCATAGAACAAACAGAAAAACCAAGAATCCCCTGAGATAGAGTTGCTGAAAATATTCTCAATGCTATTATAGATGAGGCTCTCGTAGTCACCTATGATGAGCTTCATCAGAAGTATATAGGAGTATTCACTTCATATGGGATACTGGGTGAAGTCGTACTGAGTATAGCTACTCAGGAACTATCGTATACCCTTTGAGGAAAGCTTATTGATTCGACTCCAGAACTGAAGGATCTATATGACCTAGCACAAGAG
>JAYWFD010000083.1:0-4819 GCA_043778965.1 Candidatus Altimarinota bacterium | reverse complement strand
TGAAGCATATAAATATATATACTTATTATTACATTTTAGTCAATATTATTTTCCTGAATATATGTGCATTCGTGTATATTTCTGTATCATATTACTATGATCATCCTCGGCATCGACCCCTGACTCGCGACCCTCTGATTTGCTCTTCTCGAAAAAGAAGGGAAGATCATCCGTGTCATCGAATATGGAGTGATCGAGACGAAGGCAGGACTCTCACTCTCAGAGCGACTCGTACAGATAGGCACTGATCTTCGCGAGCTTATCGATACCTATCATCCCACCCTATGTGGGATAGAGAGACTTTTTTTCCTACGGAATGTGACGAATGGTATCGATGTTGCCCAGGCACGATGAGTCGTCGTCCATACACTCGCGAGTGCTGGTATACAGATAGTGGAGTTCACGCCACTTCAAGTGAAGCAAGGAATAGCAGGGAATGGATTCGCGAAGAAGCCTCAGGTCCAGAAGTCACTCCAAATACTACTTAAACTGAGTGAAATACCAAAACCAGATGATGCTGCAGATGCTCTTGCTATAGCATACCTGACGAGCCTAAAAATACGATCATAAGATGAATATGATCATTGCAATACAAATCTTTCCTGATAAATTCGCTTGCCATTGTTTCCTGAATCTATACAATCCTAGTAACGATATTGTTATATATTTATTATGGGAATTCTCTCTTCACTTGCAGCGACATTCGGAGTTACGGAATTTGATGTAGCTATTATTGGAATTATAGTTCTTGCGTCGATGGTACTCTATTATTTTATATCACTTCATAGGATATTTGAAGCAGCTTTTGGTGCTATTATCGGTCTTGGAATATATGTTCTTCTTTCGGTGCTCCTTATCGGGAATCCCCCTCTCGGAACGGAATGAGGACTTTTTCCGCTCTGATTTTCGGTATTTTTTGTGAGTATATCAGTATATCTTGTATTCATACTCGCTATACTCTTCCCACTTCATGGAGGGCTCGTCATCACGGAGCCTACCCAACCCACTCTCTATACACTCTTATATTTTTTTGTAAGTTTTTTTCTGTTATTTGCCCTGAGTACTATAGTGGTTTATATGATTGAACAGAGTTATGTATTTCGTGTTGGAAATATATTTACCTGGATACGTGAGACATGAGCCTATACAGGATTGAAGAGTTCATGGTTTTATAGCTATACTATGAGCCATCAGTATCTTATACTCCCTCTTTGAGTAGTTCTTATGCTCTATAAGCTCCTCCTTTCGAATCTTATCAATGCAGCACTTCTTTCTATATGGTATAATCTTGCGAATGTCTGATTTTATCGGTCAAAAGATGAGTCAAGTTACCGTGTAGAATTTCATGAGGTGGGAGGGGCTCATAGCTCAAATGATAGTCACTGAAGTGACAATAGTAATACAAGTACTCATGATGACCATAGCAAGTGATGAGGACATCATTAATTTGAATCATTTAATACATATTTTATATGGCTGATATGCGTTTCGAAGAAAAAATTCTCTATAAATGTCGACAACACTGGATCATACCAGCTACCCAATCGATAAAACTTCTATTTATTTTTATTATCCCAATAACGATACTTCTTTGGTTTATCACGAATTATTCGCTCTGGATGACTCTAGTAGGTTTTATCATACTTTGCATACTCATACTTGGATATCGTTACTATCTCTGGTATCATTCATGGTTGTTTATATGAAATCAAAAAGTTACTCTTTCTGTGAGGAATGGCATGTTCTCCCAATATGCTATGAATATCCGGTATAGAAATATACGAGATAGTGCTGTCAGTAAGAATAGTATGATTGGGTTTTTGCTTAAATATGGAACACTTTTTATTCGTTCTACGAATTCTGAAGGAGATTTTATCGCCAAATATGTATCCAAAGTAGGAAAGATATATGCCCTTATCAATGCTCTCTCTCGCTATAGTGATAATGAAAGAGCACATATCGATAGTATCGAAAAGCTTCATGCTTATCATACAAAACAAGAATTTACTCCAGCTACTAAAAATCCTTCTATGAGTGTAGAAATAGCTCTAGAAAACCTTAAAAATACTCCATGAGTAGGAGATGCTATAGAACTTTCTCTTGATTCTTGTGAATATATAAGGCTTCATGAAGAACAAAGAAACCACGGTGTACTCCAGGCAATTAGTCGTAAGAATATCATTTGTTTGATCCATAATAGTGATTGGAGAAATGCACCTTCATGACTTGTCTCAAAAGATTTGGCAGGAAATATCGTATTCCCTGGTCTTCCATTTCCAGAAATTATCGGTAAATGAGTAATATCTGGCTCGCCATCAAAACAAATTCACGAATATCTATTACAGTTCTTCCCCTACGCATCCCATGGTGATGCTACTATTATTGTCGGATGGGATATATAAAATATTGATATGAGAATGCTTCTCTTCATCTTTTTGTTATTTATTCTTAGTGCTTGTACTAGGGAATATACTGACCATATTAAAAGAGAACATAGTATGATCGTTTCACGTTCAGGATGAACCTTAGATCTTTCAGGGACGATCTTCTCATTACCAGATACACAAGTCTTAGAAAGTCTTATCTCAGCTATCGATCAGGCAAAGACTCGAATTTGGATTGAGACATATACTTGGACAGAGAAATGAACCCTTACAGCGGTTGTCCGAGCAAAAAAAAGATGAGTCGATGTTCAAGTTGTTTTGGAAGGAAGTGTCTACCGTACTCCATGGATCAATAATGAAACCGTAAAGCAATTGAAGTTTTCTCATGTAGACTTCTCTTATGCGGATAATTATCGATATACATTCACTCATATAAAAACTTGGATTATCGATGATAGATGGTGTATAAGTACAGGGAATTGGTCGTATACTAGTTTCACAAAGAATCGTGAATTTATCTACTGTAGCTATGATTCTTCGATTCTCCATGATCTCGAAGAGATTATACAATCAGATATGAAGCATGTGCGTCCGTATTTTCCAGATGGTCTGGATACTCGTATCGGTCTCTCCCCTGAGAACATACGTCCATGGCTTACTTCACGTATCATGAGTGCAAAGAAAGAGATTATCGTCTACAATCAAACGATTACTGATAGTGAAATACTCCGTAGCCTCAAAGAGAAAGCTGATATGTGAATCACGATACGACTCTGTCAGGCGGATCATGAAGATGAGGATTCTCAGACATGAATAGTCATACCGATAAAAAATATAGAAATGATGGTCAGCAAAAAACCTTACCTTCACGCAAAGGTATTTTTTATAGATGGCGAGAGGATTATTATCTGAAGTGCAAATATGACACAAAATGCACTTGATAATAATAGGGAAATCTTGATTGATCTTGGAAAAGATAAAAAACTTTATGATAAAATTTTTTCTTTCTACCACAAAGACTGTCATTCGTCATCTGGAAAGTAAAAAAAGGGGGAGCTTTATTTGCAAAAAGAAGCTATTTCTGATATCATTCTCTCTATGAATCGCATATTCTATAATACTCTCATATTCATCTGTGCACTTTTTGTTGGTGGGGTAGTAGTTGTATTTTCCATACGACCAAATGATGGAGATATGAAGCTTCAGTCATGATCAAATGAAAAAATATGGAGTGAAGTCAGCCTTGCGTCCACTCAATCAAATATCTATACAGTAACAGAAAAAGTAGTAGATATCAATACGATAAAAGTGTCTCAGAATACTCCTATGCTTGTAGACTTTGGTCGTCTGAGTTCTTTTCTCTATCTTGCGCCTATCGGTTCTCATGAGGCAGTTCTCACTCAAAGTGGTACTATGGGAATTAGTATTGGGGATGCCCCAGGTATAGTATCTCTTTATGATCTTTTTCTTACATATACTGTTTATGATAGGAACGAGAATTTTCGAATCGAACAAATAACGAATGGAAGTTTCTATATAGGAAAAGAAAGTGATGGGAAGGTCGCCATCTATGCTATAGATGGTGTTATACGCTTGACTCTTATAAGTCAATGAAAGGATATGACGAATCTTATTCTTTTCCCGGGTTCATATATACGATTTGATCCATCACGTAATCGCTCTCTGAATAATGCTGATCTTTTCCGTACAATCCTCTCTCTGAAAGATACAGATGGAGAAGTATTTGAGTTCGTAAATCCACGGGTCAATATTGGAGATGAACAAGATACATTTTTTAACTACCGACTTCCAAATACTTCCATTAGATTATTTCGTGCTCTTTCAGCAAAATTTAAACAAAAAGTAGATGCAAAAAATAATCTCAGAGAAAAATACTCAAAGTATGGCTATGATGAAGGTATAGTCGAGAGTAAGTGGCTCTTCAATCCAAGCAAGAAAAATCATAATATGCTTGTCGAACTTGGGTCACTTCTTGCAAGGGCACTCAATAGTAATAGTAATTCCAATGATATTATCGGAAAAATCTGAACAATTTATACTCAGGCAACGGCCCTAGATGTGCAAGATTCTACAGCAAAGTCTCTTGTAGAGCAATTTCTCTTAGACTGAAGATTTGCTCAGTATGGTTGATCAGTAAATGCTAAATACCGGGATACATATGAAGGTATTGCATGAATCATATGAGTAAAGCGTACTGATGCTCGGTGAGAATTATTCCAAAACTTAGCTGATATTTATTCGAGAAATCTTTTTAATCAGAAAAGTACGGATTTCATAAAATCTATCGATACATATGGTCCGACAGCAAATGAACTCGTAAAAACTCTCGATAGAAATGAGATACCGCAAAAAGATTATTTCGATATTGCTATCTACGCTTTTAATATCTTGAAAAAGATGGAAGAAAAAAGCCA
>JAYWFD010000082.1:0-4846 GCA_043778965.1 Candidatus Altimarinota bacterium | reverse complement strand
GGATGATATATCACAGTAATGCGATATATAGGATGAGAAATCCCGCTACATACCAAAGTGAAGAGAGGAAGTCGACATTCGCATAGTGATT
Source organism: Candidatus Altimarinota bacterium (assembly GCA_043778965.1). Taxonomy (GTDB): domain Bacteria; phylum Patescibacteriota; class Gracilibacteria; order BD1-5; family UBA2023; genus JAGOMW01. The sequence continues at coordinate 4,755 of JAYWFD010000082.1, read as the reverse complement.
CGCGTAGCGTTCTCACCAAAAGCCATAGAGGAGTATATTGGTAAACCATGCATTCATCGGCTCGAGTGCCTGAGTCTGGAAAGTCGCATAGTTCGAGAGAGAAAATGTCGCGATCGAGCTGATACTCGTCTTCACCGCAAAAAGTGGTGCCAGTATCCAGTTTAGATTGAGAAATACTATAGTCACACATATAATGCTTATGAACTTCACATCTCTCTTTGCTCGAACAAAAAAAGTATAAATACTCCCAAAAGGAGCAAGATCATATAGGAAGCATGAAGGAAAAGATTCAGAGAAAGTCCCATGAGTGATCCTACGAAGAGGGCTCTCAGTGGAGTATAGTCTTTTCTTTCGAAAAAATAGAGAAAATACATCGCATATCCAAGGAGGATGATACCAAGATATATCACTAGCTGGACCATCATCCGCTCATAGGCAAAAGGATTGATGAGGAAAAATATTCCTGCAAGGATCTCGATCATCCGTTTTTGTACTGGATCCATACCGAGACTGATGCCGATACGACGAGCAATGAGAACTCAGAGAAAAGCTGAAAGAGCAAGGATAAAGATGAATGAAAGTTTCGTCCCCCACTCATACCCGAGGATCGATGCAGGGATCTGTGGAATCAGATACCATGCATTCTGAAACCACGGTATTACCTGTGTATCCGTCGCGATATAGTCGAGGAGGAGTATCCCTCCAGGTGACCAGAGAGCAGATCCGACTATCAGAAGTATGATGAGCGATAAGATGATATATATCATAAAGAAAGATGCTAAATAGTATTTCCCTCTTCGTCTCCCTGGCAGTGTATAGTAAACTTGCTTAATTAAGGTCAATTTTGTCATTCCGGCTTTATGCCGGAATCTATTCTCTGATGCTGGATTTCTGCCTTCGCAGGAATGACAGGAACTTCTCATATTCAATCGAGTATACTATAATAATCACAAGATACGATATGCAAACGAAGAGTGTAAGTCCTGATATGATAGGTCCGAGATAGAATGTTATCTGCAATAACTCCTCTATAAACTCTGATGAAAAGATAGAATTCCCATAAGTTCAGTGATGAGCTTTTCTTTTACGAAGTATTTTTGTTTTTCTATGAGAACTTCGCCGAGTCCATCGAGGATGTTATAGTTTTTGGCGAGTTTTTGGAGTTTTTTTCTACTTCTTTCAGGAATTCTGTACTCGTTTTACCTGTCCTCTCTCATATCACTGCCTCAGATATGGGGAACATATTTTTGAAGAAGAACCATACATCATAGATATCTCTATTGGTACTCCGTTCGGTGAGAGCGACGAGCTTATTGGCGAATATAGTTGCCTTATCCTGTACTCGTATATCCGTACCATAGAAGTTCACTATCTCATAGTGATTGGATTTCCAGATATTTCTACTGATATCGATCTTGATGTTGATATCATGTTCGCCATAAGAGAGTACCATCTTGTTTCACTTTTTGAGTGTGCCATGCCGAGAGAGTATCTGCTCGAGTACTCCATCTACAGGGCTATCATCTATGAGGTCGAAGTCGAGATCCGTGGAGAATCTATCGAGACCATAGAGAAAATAACAGGCAGTCCCTCACTTGAATGCGAGGTATTTACCAATATCACTTTCGAATACCTCCTTGAGGATCTGGAACATGATGAATCTGTGTTTTTCTCTATTGAGCATAGTTGAATATGAGTTTCTGTACTGTGTTGGCAACTCTCTTGTTGTATATCTGGGAGATATCAGCGAGTCTCTCGAGATCTACCCCATCGAGCGAGTCCAGATAATAATCCTGACTCAAGTAGAGCCTATCGCAGATAGCTCGTTCTCTGGAAGCTATCATGTAGCCTCACTTATTCGTGATACCGAGAGGATTGAAGAGGATATCGTTCTTGATCTTGAGATAGATATACTCGACTCAGCCGATAGCCTTCGTGATGGTATTGTCACTTGCGAGAAAAATCTGATTCCCGTAATCCTGGAATATGATTCACTCTTTTTTGAGCACTGTTTCAAAAGAGATATATGAGCTTTTCTTGAGCTTGGTAGCGAGTTCATACTTCTCATATTTCTTGAAAGCATAGATTCACTTGGTGATATTGATAAATACACCATCCTTCATTCATCTCCTAAAAAAACTCTTAATAGTCTCTCTATTGGATAGAGAAAGGAGATTCTCTATATCTTGGTATGAGAATACTGTCTTGTTCGATGCGAGGATCCTATCTAGATATTTCATCTGATGAGGTTTATATATGAACCTATTATATAGATATATTACTATCTTTGCAAATTCTTTTCTTTTTTTCATCTCCCTTGCACTCCACTCGTGTGCGAAATACGACACACAACCGAAGAGTGTCAGTCCTAATATGATGAGTTCGAGGTAAAAATCCTTTGCTTTCTATGCAAAAAATGATGTACTTGTCGTACAAATTGGCCTAGCCGCAACACCTCAAAGTTTTATAGCTTTGGGGCGAAATTTTTATGGTTAATATTTCTGTAGTATCTGTTCGATATTCTGAGATAACAACTCGAATTGTTCTTTTGCAAGCTCTAGATTCTCTAGTGTACCAGGCACACTCTGAAAATCCGTTCCAGGAATTAGGTTAAATATAGCCTTACTCGAAATCTGTCCATCTGCAGGAAGTTGTCAGAAATCTTTGATATCAGTCAATGTATATTTCCAGGATTTTTCTACAAGACTGTTACGGCAGTGGCGCTCAGAGAGGTACTTCTTGATATATTCAGGGATTTTCTCCATCCATTCTTGATGAGATGCGATCGGTTTCTGTGCATACTGATTGTATGAGTTGACTATATAGCCGATAAAAAGTCCCTCCCCAGAGAGTACTCGCTCAGATGATATACCTCGAGCAAGTGCCTTTCCTGTATTTTTCCAGTTTTCCTTCCATGCTTCGAGAGTGAGACCGAGATTCTCGATACCTTGCACTGAGAATGCATCTGGCATGAGTGGCGTGATAAAATAATCAGCAGAAAGGAGTATAATACGATTGAGCAGATCGAGACTCAGGGATACATCTATGATAAATATATCTATCTCCTCTTTGAGTCACTTCTCCATCAGGTATCGAGAGATGGCACTCGTCTGGAAATATCCTATCTCTTGTCCAGAGGCAGCTTGATTATAAGCCGTGATGAGGAGATCTGCATAGCGAGAGAGCTTGAGACTCCCCGGAAGTATGCTCAGATTCGGTGATAGAGCATGGAATGGTATAGTCATATCGATATCAGCACCACCCTCCACGATCCCCCGTAGTACTCCGTAGATACTCGATGATTCTCCTGAGAATATACTCATATCGAATCCTTCACCGAGAGCGAGACGAGAGAGATTGCACTGCGGATCAGCATCTATGAGTACCATCTTGTATCCCATCTCTGCGAACTTCACAGCTGTATTGTATAGGCGATAGTAGTTTTACCTACTCATCACTTATTATTGAGGAATACGAGTTTTTTGGTTCGGACGAATTTCATATTTTTATGATAGTGTGTGTTTATTATAGTATTTTTCTTATTTTTGCAAGCTCCTCCCCTCTCCGTCTCCCCCGCACTCCACTCACGACCAGATACGACACACAGCCGAAGAGGGTGAGACCCGAGATGATGAGTCCGAGGTAAAAATATGACTGCGGACGGAAATACATCGTCATGCGGACATCGATCGTTCCATCTGAGTTCTCCCGATAAAACTCCCGAGGATAATTCGCCCGAATATACTCAGGATCGATCGTCCACTGGTTCGCATAGTCGTACACCATCGTATATGTATCATCGAATATCGGAGTCTCCCAGAGCTTTGCGAACTCACCACCTGCATAGAATCGATTCTCAGATGGACACTCAGTGACATGGTACGTCTCCCCTGTTCCTATCGCTCCAGTTCCCCCTTGATAAATGGGGCTAGGGGGATTTTGCTCTCATGCTCGGCTCTCCACCACTATCTCCGTTCCTCTCTTCAATGCGCCCTGTGTGATACCAGGATTGAGTACGATGATCCTAGTGAGCGTCATCCCAGTCTGAGAGCGAGCGATCGATACGAGTGTATCCCCTCTCTGCGAGAGATATATCCCGGTACTTGTTGTACCTATTTGCCCTGTCATTCCAGTTCCCCCTTGAGAAAGGTTTTGAGTCTGCACTTCTAGCAGCGAATTATAGCGAAGCGGGTTAGGGGGATTTTTGATATCTATCATGCCACTATACACCGTCGCACCCGATCCACAGTCGAGTGGAGCGTATGGCTCGAGATAGAGCTTCCATTCGGGATGGAAGGATTCGAGAAATACAAAAGAAGTGCTATTTTTTAAACTTAAGATACTTGTATATCTTGTAATAAATTTTCTCTGAAATGTAGTAGAAAAAGCCTTAGAATTTATTATCTTTGGTAATTTATAGTTTGTACTAAATAGGTATATATCATTTAAGATTTTTGGATTTCCGAAGCGAGATCTTAGTTTTTCTATATACAATTCTTTTTGATTTCCATAATCCCTAAATGAATTATCATCATTACTTGTATCCGTATGTGGAACTACTATATATTTTATAGTATATGAGGATAGGTACTCGTCGCTCATTTCATCTAAAAATCGAGTCAAATTCAAATGTGAAGGTTCACCAGAAGTATATAATTTATAGTATTTTAACTTAATCAACACCATTTCTCTCTGCTCATAAACTCATCAAGTATTTGGTAGAAGATATCGAATGAGGAGTTATGTTTTCTGACA
>JAYWFD010000081.1:0-12819 GCA_043778965.1 Candidatus Altimarinota bacterium | reverse complement strand
GATGAGCCGAATTGATCACAGCGCAAAGTCTTTCTTATATGAAAAGACTATTGAAAAAATCGAGGAAAACAATAGAATTTAGATATATAAATTCTCTTTAATTTTAAAATATGAAAATACGGCTTATAATTCTCTTTATTTTGGTGAGCATATTTGGAAGATCAAATCAAACTTTCGCAGTAGTCAGCACTGATACCCCAGATGCTGATCAACAAAGAATATGTTCCTATAAAGATGGCATATACAAAGTAAACACCATCGAGAGTAATGAATCTTTTCTTCTGAACTCCGGAGAGAGAAATGAGATTATAAATCAAGTAATTAAAAGATGATGATCTCTCTACTTCGCTGATCTCTTTTTTCCCTATGTTTGAGATATCCTTAATACTCGATATAAATTCCAGCCAACAGTCTCTGTATATACAATCAAATGTGAAACAAACGAAAGTGAGATACTCATATCAGCAGGGTATGGGTATTCTGACTCTTTGCTCAATGGAGCGATCCTCAATGCAGAGATCGATATGATTGATACATGATTTTTGGTAACGAAGGCCTATAATACCTCCAATAAAACAAATGACCATCTCTATTATGATCTTGTCTCAAAGAAACAGTTCTTTATGAATTATACTACGGAAACAACGAGTCAGTTTAATACAATTCTCGATTTTAAGCCAGGAAAAAATGGCGTCGGAAAAGTACTCGTCCGACTATCAAATATGAGAATAAAATGGATGAGCTATGACTTTAATAGGAAAATCATCTACTAAAAACATCTCACTTTAAAATTATGAAATATTTACTCCCCCTATCTTTTCTCTTCGTTTCTTCGTGCTCTCTCGGGAATCCTTCTGGTTTGACAGAAACTTGAGAAATAGTTCCACCCCCTGTCGAAACATAAAGCATACTCACATGAGAACTCATAGGAACTTCAAGCACACTCTCTGCAACTCTGATCACTCAGATAGAATGGTGAGTTAGAGTAGAACTAAGCGTAAATAAACTCAAAATCACCAAAGATACATATATAAAAGAAGCTTACCATAGTGCACTAAGTAGTGGTACAACTACACACGATGCTTGGGACAAGCTCATATCATCTATTAATCTCGATGAATTCGATAGACTCACAGAGTATCCTGCAACATACTGTCCTAGCTGTGCTGATAGCCCAGAAGAGTATATCACTCTTACTTATGGAACTGGATCTAAAACTATAAAATATAACGAGACTTTTGATATCATCACTACCATGGAACCTGCCAGGAAAATACTAAAAGACATATATAAGAATGGAATTTCTTCAGGATTGGAATCGGGGATCAGCAAAATACGCCTCGTAGTAATGATGTGATTATCCTGTCCTAATTGCAAAGATGAAATAAAGATTACCCCTGATCTCATTGCATATGATAAAGTTATCTTAACTATTGATGCCAGTAAGGATACTCGACCTCCTGCTCCAATACATTTCTCATGATCTCTTACTTCGGAAGAATGGATCAAGTTCATAGGATGACTCTGAGACGAGGCGTTTTCTCAACTGAGTATGGCCCCACCTCCTCCTGATTGGGAAGGTATACGACTTATAGTAAGCGATAACGAATGAGAGAAAATATATATCATCTATGATGAAGCCCCTCTGAATCCTAAAATAACCGAGCTCCTCCGACGAATAGAAGAAATAAAACAATCTATCCGAAACCAAATAGCAAGTGATCCATCTACAAGTACAAAGAATTACCAAATAAGGAAAATCTCTCGGTCTATCAACGGAATGTTCGGAAGTGCTACTATCACGGTCACTCCAGAAAAAATCACCATTACCAAAGATGGCCGTGGTGATATCTTCGACCAAAAAGTAGGAGCTATAACTCCTACAGAATGGCAAAAACTCACTAAAAGCATCGATATGTCAAAGTATATCGCTCTTGATCCGAAAGATCCAAGACTAAAATGCAAAGCTTGTGCCTTCGATGGAGAAAATATGGAATCACTCGAAATACACTATGATGGTACATCAAAGAATATCTGATTTGGTACTAAGAGTAATATAGCAGAGCTCACCGAGCTCCAAGCTTCCCTCGAAGAGCTGAGTAAAAAAGCAACGAATATCCCCTCCCCTATGTAAAGAATGAGAAGAATGTAATGTATGGATGGCGAGTAAATGAGGTGAGATTCATGAAAAAGTAATATGTAGTAAAAAAATAGAAATCTTGAATTTTGACTGAAAAACCATAGAATTTACACAAAATCTAAACGTTCGAATGAATCATCCAAGCAAAAAAGTTGCCATCATCGCTGACTGGCTCATCGACTTCTGATGAGCCGAACTCGTCATCTCACATCTTCTCGAAGCATTTCCCGAGGCGGATATCTATACGAGTGTCTACTATATGGATCATCCGATGCTCGAAGGGCGCAAGATCTACACGAGCTGGATCGAGAAAATCCCCTTTTTCAGTCGTCATCATAAACTCGCAGGGATACTCCGCCCCTTTGCTTTCAGAAGTTTCGATCTCACATCCTATGATATCATCATCTCATCGAGCTCTGCTGAGTCGAAAAATGCTGGCTTCACGAAACGCAAACCCTGAGCTAAGCATTTTTGCTATTGTCATACTCCGACTCGCTACTACTGGAGTCATGCGAAAGAATATGAAGATATGATGGAATTCGGGATATTGAATCCTCTTGTGAAAGTAGTATTTCGTCTCGTAAAATGATGGATGCAAAAGATTGATTTTACTGCAGCACAGAAAGTCGATTTTTTCATCGCGAATTCGAAAAATACCCAAGAACGTATAAAAACCTATTACCAAAGAAAAAGTGTCGTCATCTATCCTGGCATAAATACCATCACCGCACCGAAACATCTTGAATCTGAGAAGCAAAAAACAGAGGAGAATACCTTCATCCATATGAATCATGGACGTATCGAGCCGTACTATATTTCTATCGGAAGATGTATTCCTTATAAGAGATTCGACCTTCTCGTCGATACTTTCAATGCCAATGGAAAGCGACTCATACTCTGCACTGCGACAGATACTCAGACATTCCGTGCACTCCAGCTCCGATCGCGACCCAATATCGAATGGAAATTCTCTGTATCAAATGAAGAAAAGTATAAGCTTCTGACTCACGCGAAGGCATTCCTCTTCCCTCCTGAAGAAGACTTCGGACTCGTGCCAGTAGAGGCTATGGCATGAGGGATACCTGTGATAGCCTATGGAAGGTGAGGAGCCCTAGAGACCGTCCAAGATGGGAAGACAGGAATATTCTTCTCATCTCAGACTCCAGAAGCACTCGATGAAGCACTCGAGAGATTCGACAAGATAACCTTCGATCGTGAGAAAATCCTCAAGCATGCAAAAAAATTCTCAAAAGAGAATTTCAAGAAGAAAATAATTGACTTTATCAAATAGGAGTTACAATATCTCCATGAAAATTTCTATCGTTACCCCTTCTTACAATCAAGAAGAATTTATAGAGCGTACTATACTCTCTGTTATATCACAAACCTGAGACTTCGAGATCGAATATATCATCATGGATGGTGGATCAACCGATCGATCGATCCAAATCATCGAAGAGTATGCCAAACGCATCAAGGATAAGCAATATCCCATACAGTGCCAAGGGATAGATGTCATATGGAAATCTGAAAAGGACAAGTGACAATCTGATGCGATAAATAAGTGACTTCAAATCGCTACAGGTGATATCGTGACCTACCTCAATAGTGATGATACTTACGCTGAAAATGCTCTTGCTACGGTCTTGCAGGCACTGCGTGAATCAGGCAAAAAATGGTGCTATGGTAAATGTAAAATCATCGACCGACATGATGTCGAGATTCGTACGTGGATCACTCAATACAAAAACTTTCTCGGAAAAAACTATAACTATAGAAAGCTCCTCTCCGAGAATTTTATCTCTCAAATGACGGTATTTTGGACGAAAGATATCCTAGAAGAGATTGGGTATTTCGATGTAGATGAGCACCTCTGTATGGATTATGAATATTGGCTTCGTATGGGCGAAAAATATGACCCCATATATATTCCACAATATCTCGCGAATTTCCGTTTTTATCATACGAGTAAATCATGATCTCGCTTTCATATCCAATTTGGCGATGAACTCCGCTTAGCCGAAAAATATGCAAGAGGAAAATACGAGTTTCGTTTGCTTTTGCATAGATTTAATTATTATAAAATTGTGGTAATTTATAAGATTTTACGGTTCTTTAAGCTTTAGTATGCAAAGAAAAATAATCATCACTGGATGAGCATGATTTATTGGATCAAATTTCTTGAATAAATACGTCCCACTATTTCCTGAAATTCACTTCATCAATATTGATGCGCTCACGTATGCAGGGAAAAAGGGAAATATCGATATGAATATAGCAACTGCATCAAACTACTCTTTTGAAAAAGTTGATATACGAAATCTTGATGGGCTTTCCCAGATTTATGAAGGGTATATTCCCACTGACATTATCCATTTTGCTGCAGAAAGCCATGTCGATAATAGCATCTCCAATCCAATAATATTTACAGAAACCAATATTATCGGAACTCAAAATCTCCTCGATTGTCATAGGAAATATGGACTCAAACGCTTTCATCATATCTCTACTGATGAGGTTTATGGCGATCTTCCGAGTGGAGGATTCTTCACGGAAAATAGCCAGATCAATCCATCAAGTCCTTACAGTGCAAGTAAAGCGTGAAGTGATATGCTTGTAAAGGCATATGGCCGAACTTTTGGGATTGATTATGTGATCACACGATGTTCGAATAACTATTGACCTCATCAAGATGATGAGAAGCTTATTCCTCATTTTATCGATCTTCTCAAAAAAGATTCTTCTGTCACTCTGTATGGAGATGGATCAAATATTCGAGATTGGCTCTATGTGGAGGATCACTGTGATGCTATTTGGGAAGTATTTACTCGTGCGAAGAATGGATCAACCTATAACATAGGAGGAAATAATGAATATACAAATCTCGAAATTACACAGTTCATCCTGGATGCATTCGGGAAATCAAAAGAGTATATCACATTCGTCGAAGATAGGAAAGGACATGATCTCCGCTATGCCATCGATGCTCAGAAAATCCATGATGAGCTCGGATGGTCTCCGAAAATCCCATTTCACCTCGGTATCCAAAAAACTCTTTCTTATTACATAAACCAATAAGCCATGAAATGAATAATCCTTGCTTGAGGTTTCTGAACCAGGCTTCATCCAACGACGAAAGCAGTCAATAAACATCTCCTACCAATCTATGATAAACCGATGATTTATTATCCTCTTGAAACTCTTATAGAGGCTTGAGTAGATAAAATCGCTATTGTCACAAACCCTGACCATATCTCAAATTTTGTAAGTTTACTTGGCTCAGGAGAAGCATTTCGAGAAAAATTTGCTCGACCAATTCAGATTGTCTATATAATCCAAAACTACCCATCTGGTATTGCTGACTGACTTTGGATGACAAAAGACTATATTGGAAATGAGAATTGCGTACTTATGCTTGGGGACAATGTCTTCGAAGATTCGTCCGATATAAAAAACGAGATCCAAAATTTCTCTGGATGAGCGACCATTTTCGTAAAAAAAGTATCAGATCCTACTCGTTTTTGAGTTGCAGAAATAGATACCAATAATACCGTAATTTCACTTGAGGAAAAGCCAAAATCTCCGAAATCAGATCTCGCAGTAACCGGTGTCTATATATACGATAATACATGTTTCGCAAAGTGTGACTGACAACCAAAATCTGAACGATGAGAATATGAGATCACCTATATCAATGACCTCTACCGTGAAGAAGGTCGACTCAAGGCAGTAGAGGTCAAAGGAATTTGGCTTGATACTGGAACATTCGATTCTATGTTAGAGGCAAGTAATTTTATCTTTAATAAGAAAAAAAATGCTCATTAAATATATTGATATCCCAAAAATAAGTGATTCGAGGGGGAGTCTCAGTCCTATGGAAGTACCCAAAGATATACCATTTAGTATACGTCGGATATATACGATCTATGACTTAAAAAATGATGGAAGTATCAGATGAGAACATGCACATAAAGAAGCTAAGCAAGTACTTTTTTGCCTCAAAGGAAGTGTCACAATAGGATTTGACGATGGAATAAGCAAAGAAAAGGTACGACTTGATCTTCCAAATCGTTGAATATTTATACCGAAAATGATATGGCACTGGATGGAGTGATTTAGTGATGACTGTATTTTATTGGTGATTGCATCAGAGCTCTATGATGAGGCAGACTATTTTCGAGACTATAATACTTTTATTTCTCAGGTATGTTAAGCTGATCTTCCCCTCCGTTCCAAGCAACTCATCGTTGAATAAATAGGTTTCTAGATAATCCTGAAAAATATAAATCTCATTGGACTGAGGTAGATCTTATTTTATGAGATGATTGCATCATAGGTTGTCATCCTTCTGACTTTTCACATACGGAAGAACCCTTACAGCTATCGCATATAGAAAAGATGCATCCACGATATAGAAGACCTGAAGAATCAAGTCTAGAAAAAAATTTACAATGAGATAGAAACAAAGTTTTTTTATTCTGAGAAATTCTTGGATTCGTAAAAGATAGATGAGGAAAAATATATTTTGATCTCAAAATATCTGACCATGACCGAAGTGAGTGATTTATTGAAAGATTACTCGATGAGATTGAATTATTTCTCTTGGATCATCATAACACAAAAGAAGAGGTACTTACTTGATTTGAGTATAATGTTATTTTTTCATGATTTGATGTTCTCCTACTCCTCAGACTTCGCGAAAGATTTGAAGAAAAATATCAAAAAACTCTCACACTTCATGCAACTTGGACTACTAATATAATGTGGAGTAACCAAATAGATGTATTTGCTCGTAGAATTGAAGCTATTATTGAGTGAATAGATAACCCGAAGGAAAGAAGTTGGTTTAAGGTTGGGATTGATTTTTGTATAAAAAATAAAATTGATTCTATAAATGTTCCCACAAATATATTCTTAGACTTCTGAGATACACAACAAACTATAGAATTCATAGAATATGCTCGAGGCAGAAATATTTTGATTATAGTATTTGTTCAATCTCAGGAAGAAATGTTGCAACTCAAAGATCTATGAATAGAATCCTTTGAACATATATAATCTCATCTAAAAAAAACAAGTACTATGAAAATACTCTTTAATGACTTTAAAAAACAATACCAACTTCGAAAAGAGGAATTCGATAGTGCTATCGGGCGTGTACTCGAATCAGGATGGTATATCCTCGGGAAAGAGTTAGAAAACTTTGAACAAGAATTCGCAGAAAAAAATGGATCATCATATTGTATTTGAGTAGCAAATGGTCTCGATGCTCTCAAAATTTCGCTTCTCGCTCTTTGAATCGGAGAAGGCGATGAGGTAATCACGACATCCCATAGTGCTGTTGCTACGACGCTCGCAGTACTGGATGTAGGAGCTACTCCTGTCTTTGTCGATATTGATGAGTATTTTGCCCTCGATGCTTCGAAAATCGAGAAAGCTATCACAAATAAAACAAGGGCTGTCCTCCCCGTTCATCTCTACGGTCAATCCTGTGATATAACTACGATAAAAAGTATCTGCGAGAGTCACCATCTCTTCCTTATAGAAGACTGCGCCCAATCGCATTTTACAGAGTTTGACGGGAAAAAAGTAGGAAATTTTGGAATTCTATGATGTTATAGTTTTTATCCGACAAAAAATCTCTGAGCATTCGGAGATGCTGGAGCTATCATCACGAACGATGAAGAGCTCGCAAAAAAATGTCGAATGATTAGAAATTACGGACAAGAAAATCGATATGAGCATACCGTATACGGTATCAACTCGCGACTCGATGAAATCCAAGCAGCGATACTCTGAGTGCGGCTTCGCCATATCGACGAAGAAACCCTAAGACGCAGAGAAATATCTGACCTTTATAGAATCGGTCTTTCGAGAATAAAAGAGATCATCTTGCCGAAAATCTCCGAGAAGGGGAGACATACTTTTCATCTCTTCGTGATCGAATGTCATGATCGCCAAGGACTGATGGATCACCTCGAATCCCAGTGAATCCCCTCTCTCATACACTATCCTATCCCTATCCACAGACAACCCTTGTTTAAAGGGAACTATGATACGATTTCACTGCCTCTCTTAGAAAAAAAGATTGAGGTCATTCTCTCGCTTCCGATTCATCCATTTCTCACTGATGAGGAAGTATTTTGGGTTATCGGACAAATAAAAACTTTCTACAATGAAAAATAAGAAAATCCTTATAGCATCATGGACATACTATCCTGCATGGAGCTATGGTGGCATCGCACGAGTGATGTACGATCTTTCAAAAAGCCTAAAGGAAGAAGGTTATGCGATAGATGCCATCACCACTGACGTACTAGACAACTCCTCTCGAAATGAAAAAGCAGAAGATATCGCTGATGGAATCCATATTTTCTATTTCAAAAATAGGAATAATCTTATAGCAAATAAACTCAAGACTCCCCTCCCCATAGGACTCTCTCATTGGCTCGAAAAACATATCACAGAGTACGATATAGTACATATCGGAGATTTTCGAAATCTCTTTAATTATAGCATATATCGTTCCTGCAAAAAACACCAGATTCCTTATATCATCTCTCCTTTCTGAACTGTCCCTTATAAAAAAGATATTCGAGGTAGTATCAAGTGGCTCTATGATATGACTTGGGCACGTGATTTTTTACAAGATGCCAAGTATGTCACTGTGCAGACGGAAAATGAAAAACAAGAACTCATACGATTCTGAATCGAAGAAAATAAGATAGCACTCATCCCTTTGATGATCGAATTCACAAAATTCCAAGATACCCCCGAAAGAGGACTTGCAAGAAAAAAGCACTCTATCCCTCTTGACGCTACGATATTACTCTTTGTTGGAAGGATTCACGAATATAAAGCGACTGATATGATGATTGATTGTTTTTATGAATACCAGAAAAAAATCAGTAATAGCTATCTCATAATTATTGGTCGAGACGATGGATACGAAACAAGGCTCAAAAATTATGTACAAAATCTTGGAATTACAGAAAAAGTAATATTTGTATGACCAATATATTTCCCCGAAAGTATGCAGTACTATTGCGATGCTGATATTTACTTTATGGCACCAAGTCACTATGAAGAAACTTCGACAGCAAGCCTAGAAGCCCTGGCATGTGGAACACCCGTAGTAGTAACTGAGCAGGCAGATATTCCTTTTATTGAAAATTTTCATGCAGGAAAAGTTGTGAAATATGATAAATGATCTATAGTGAGTGCCTTGCTTGAAACCGAAAAGAATGAACTGAGCTCAAGTGCCTGCATTCGACTTATAGAAGAACACTTCGATATAGAAAGCATAAAAAATGAATTCATAAAACTCTATTTCTAAGATATGTGAAATACTTCAACATCTATGAATGCCCAGTATGGAACAAAGAAAACACAAATGGATGTTTCACCACTTTTACTGACGATTATTCAGAAATACTGAATTTCTCGAGAAGATTATGCATATGAATGTATCAAAAAATATAATGTTCACTGAAAGCTTCTCGATATTGGATGTGGGAATGGCACTTTTTGTGCAAAGAATATCGAAAATTTTGATACCATATATGGTATAGATATCAGTGATAATAGGATCAAAAAAGCAACAGAACAATATAGAAATATAGATTTTTCTATCGTTGATATGAATCACAAAGTTCCCTTTATGGATGATACTTTTAACTGTATAAATTCACTTGCTACATTTGATTGGATTTATGATCTTAATACTGCCCTCAGCGAGACTCACCGAATACTAAAAAATGAAGGGATATTCATACTGCAAGTGAGTAATATGGCGTATTTACTGCGAAGAATAAAACTTTTGTTTTGAATCTATCCAAAAGTATCATCATTCTGAAATTCAGAATGGAAAAAGATCTGATGGGATGCCTCAGTATGTCATATGTTTACGCAAAAGGAGCTCGCAAATCACCTTCAAGAATTCTGATTTACTGTCCTAGAAGTATGAGGAAGCTGATTTCTCTACAAAGCAAGGAGTTGGTGGCCATCTTTGCTCTGCGGTGATTTATTCTTTATATGTAAAAAATAGCCTATGAAGTTCCTTCAGAAAATAAAAGAATTTGTCCTAAAAGAACAATTTAGTCCATGAATTATAGGATTTTTTATCAACTTCCTATACTACGGGAGGAAGGCATTATTTGAGCACATAAAACAATACTCCCCTCATATTAGTGGGAAAATATTAGATATATGATGCTGATCTAAACCTTACAAGGATTTATTTAAGAATACAGAAAGCTACGTATGAATCGATGTCGTACAATCATGACATAATCATAGACACTCGAAAGTTGATAAACATTTTAATGGGAGAGATGTGCCCTATAATGATGATGAATTCGATAATATTGTGATATTTGAAGTTATAGAGCATGTATTTGAAATCGATCATCTTTTAAATGAAATGAAAAGAGTGCTACGAAAAAATTGACAAATACTTGCGACTGTCCCATTTGTTTGGGACGAACACGAAATTCCCTATGACTTCGCACGGTACAGCAGTTTTGGATTGCGTCATTTATTCGAGCGCCATGGTTTTGAAGTCATAAAAACTCATAAATACCTCAATAATGGCCAATTATTTGCACTATTGATTAATAATTACTTCTATAAACTTCTTGAGCAATACGTCGGATCAAAAATTGCTTTTATCATGATGATACCTATCTGAACATGTATAAATACTCTCTGACTGATATTCTGGATCTTCCCAAAAAGTGATAATTTTTACTTTTGAAATATTATTCTCTTAAAAAATAATAAATAATATGAAAAAAGTCATTTATTTTAACAATATTATAGCCCCAACGAATACACGATTATTCAATACTTTTTATACCTATTTTCAAAAAAAATGAATAGAGTTTAAGATATTTTTTAACTCTGCTAGTGAAGGGAATAGAAGTTGGGACTATTCAAAAGAAATCAAAAAATTTCTTTTTGAGTACAAGATTCTCAATGTAAAAACATTACATCAAAATGGGAATAAAGATAATCATTACTTCCATTTTAATAAAGGACTCTCTAGGATTCTCCAAGAGGAAAATCCTGATATTATCATCCACTGATGATGGGCATGAATATCAGCATGGCAAGCGCAGTCTTGGTGCAAGAAAAATAAGAAAAAATTTATTCTTTGGTCAGGAAGTACTCATTATGAAAAATCATGGCGACGTATCATTACTCGGCCACTCGTAGCATATTTGATTCGGAATTCAGATGGGTTTTTTTCCTATGGTACACGTGCTACTGAGTATCTCGTATCGCTCTGAGCCAAAGAAGATACTATATATCCACTCTATAATACCGTAGATGTCGACTTTTTTTTGAGTGAATCCGAGACACTTCAGAAGGATAAAGAATCTCTCAAAAAGAAATACAATATCACAACGAAATACGTACTTCTTTTTGTGTGACAACTCATTCAAAGAAAGTGAATTTATAATATTCTTGATGGATTTATTAAATTTCAAAAGGAGCATGATAATTTTTCCCTTATATTTGCCTGAAATGGAGAAGAAGAAGAGAATATCAAGAAGATCATATCTACACATAATCTCAAAAATATTCATCTTACAGGTCATTTTCAACAGGATAAGATATCTGAGCTCTATTCTCTCGCTGATATTTTCACCCTTCCATCAGAAGAAGAAGTATGGTGATTGGTTATTAATGAAGCTATGTGTTTCTGATTGCCCATAATTACCAGTTTTGCCGTATGAGCAAGTATCGATCTTGTGAAAGAATGAAAAAATGGATATATCATGGAAGAAAATACTGCAAAAGAGTTTTATATTTGACTCAACTATATTTATGAGAATAATCTTATGGAAATTAATACCTCTCGAGAGATAATACAACAGTTTAATGTACAAGATATAGTTCAAAATATCTCAATTACTCTATAAATCCCCCACATAAATGACTACAACTCTTGAACAGAAATATGAAAATAGATCTTACGTCTACGATATATATCCTTCATTTTTTCTTGTGAAGAAAAACTATGAACTAGAAAGTAAAAGGGTGATCGATCTCTGAGCTTCTGATGGCCGATATCTTAAACATTTCTGAGAAGGTAGTGTCGGTGTAGAATATGGCGATGTCGATCGAAAAAAAGCAAAATCTGCTGGATTAAATGTGGTATTTGGAAACTTTAATAAAGATTTTGCTTTTTTTCCGGATGAAAGTTTTGATTTCATTTTTTCATCACATGTGATCGAACACCTCGAATCCCCTTATCTTTTTCTCAAAAGAATACGATGATTTGGCGGGAACGATGCAAGACTCATCCTCTGATATCCTCTTGAGAATTCTCTTGTGCGACTCTTTGATCCATATTTTGCACATGACGGACATATATATTCATTTTCAAAGGCAAATATCGAAAAACTCCTCCTAGAAACAGGTTTTGCGATAGAAAAAATTTACTATGACATTCCATTTGCGGGAAGATTCACTCTCTGTAACTACCTCCAGAAAAGCATACAAACACTTCCCTATTGGATGGTATCATGGTGGGCCAATGCTCTCTATATCGTAGCAAAAAAAATATAATTTTATATGGGTCTAGACTAGCAAATTTTTAAAAACTACCCGTTTTGCCAGTTCAAAGTTTCTATAATTGTACCGAAATTCACATTCTTTCAAGTGCAAGTGAA
>JAYWFD010000080.1:0-4907 GCA_043778965.1 Candidatus Altimarinota bacterium | reverse complement strand
GATCCATGTGAGTCACGATAGCGGACATCTCATTTTTTCGTATAGGGAGAGTATACCTCCTTCGTGATATACTGCTCGAGACGCACGCCATCCGAAGCGTATCCATCCCTCCAAGAAGCATGATAGAGAGACACATTATGTCCGATGGCTTTGAGCTCTGTCAGAGACTTCTCTAGGGTCTTGATACTGTATCACTTCTGCATCACAAACAGGAGGCTTCCTCAGATCTTCCCAGTATTAAAAGGAAGGATAGCGATCTTCTCATCGGAGAATTGCTGGAACTTATGGAAAAAGTGAAGCATATCAGAGAGAACAATATTCTCCTTATGGTAAGCAAAACTCGAGAGTCCTATCTGTCCGAGCATCTCGATAAATGAGTCTACCGAAGTGCTATTCGTATTTTTAAGGAGTGAATAAAATCCCTGCAATATCCGCAAGTTCATACTATCGATAGTTTTATGGAGAACTTCATCTCCATCGAAACTGAGGATATCTCTCAGTTTATTCCACTTCTCTTCATCGATAGTAAGATCATGAAGAGTATCCGAAGTAAATGAACTAAGAGGAGTATGGGCTTTCGTATTTTCTCCTTTACTTGACTTGCCTTCACCGAAGCGATATTCCCTTCCCATGAAGAGTACACCGTAATCAAGAGGGAACTCTCCTAGTAGAAGAGGCGAGATATTAAGAAACTCAAGAAGAGACCCCTTATAAAGAGTATCTTCTAAGGTCTGCTTCGAGAGTATATCTATTCATCTTCCATTGTAAGGAGTGGGTTTTCGTGAGAGATAGACTATCGGCTCTATAGTATTCGCTACTATAACAGCATAGTTGCTTCATCATCCCATAATATTTGCTGGTGAGATCCTATGAGAAATCTCCAGACTAAAGATATATATCTTCTCAAAAAGTGGATGATTGTTCGGGAATTCTCTCTCTTTGAAAGCATCAGGAGAAAGATGCTCTGTGAGTGCATGCAATACTACCGCAAGCAATACAGAAAATACTGATGAGAAAGTAAATCCGAGTCATGGTGGTGCTTCTGAGAGGAAATCAATCTCTACTCATCGATGATAGCCACTCTCCTGAAGGGATTCCTCAAGAAAAAGAATCAAAGGATCTATATCATGACGAAATACTTCTTGAAAATCCTTTTTTTTGAAATGATTCTCCTGTATATCGTATACAAATAGTGTGCGAAAAGTGACCTTTCCTGAATCATTGAAGTTCACACCACAAAATGTTTTGAGAGGAAGCTTTTGCTTGACACGAACAGCGCTGACTCCATGAGCAATATTGGGTCACCAGGTGAGCACACCACTCGCACTCATGACCATATCATGCGTATGAAAAAAGTCACCATATACCTCTGGGAATTCTCTCTGAAGGTCCTCTGAATTCATTCTGACACTATCCTCCGCCGAATGGATCGCCGAATCGGAAGGAACGTTTTTCATGTTCTCAAAAATTAGAGAATTTCACCTATTTATTATACTCGCTCATGGAGAGATAGCAAGAGTATATTTTGGTCCCCCATTGGATTTTCATATTTGTCTTATTTTTGTCTTATTTTTCCCGAAAATAGTCCCTATAATTTTTTTAGTCTTTCGAGACAAAAAAGATTCGTACTGAATTTTCTCTCTATAATTTATGCTTTTGGAATATGGTCATGAATGCTTGGAAACTTCACCAAATGTCATTCACCACTCCCACGATATATTTCTCAAGAGAATATCGACTCTCCGCATCCAAGGAGATTAAACATCAATATGATGTGTCTCGAAAGATATTTTTTACACTTTATATTATGCCAATATTCAATCAAAAACATCGACGAATACTCAATGGGCATGAAGGAATTTTTGTTGGATTTTATCCAGAAGAAAATATCAGTTCTATATATCGAAGTTATAAGGTTATCCCAAAAACAATTTCGAGGATGTTCCAGATTATCGCATTTATCATATTTCTCCTTCTATTCTCTGTTCGTATCGATGATGCTCCTCTTACTTCAAATGATACTCCTCTTACTTCAGATCCTCCTCCCTAACGATCAAGTGATGCCCATGGGGAGATAAAGACTTACGATAGACATTGTTCTTATATGTAAAAAATAATTATTATGGAAAATATTGATCTCTTCTGAAAACTCAAGAAGAAGCTCCTCTCAGGAATGATCCTCATATCACTTTGTACTACCATCATTCCTCTCTTTGTAGAAGTAAGTGCGACAGTCGTAAGCAATCCAAATAATACTCTCATGTGAAGCAATAATAACTATGTAAACTCTACGAACTCTGGAGCATATGTCGTCAATTTTATGTTCAGCTGAACACTCGATATGAATGACACGGTGCGTGTAACAGCCATGAATGGTTCTGGAAATACAGCCACAGGTTCGTATGTCTCACTTCTTGGATGAGAATCAAGTGGTTCTGTAAATATTAACTTCAGTACTCCTCCATGGCCCGACGGAATGATCTCCTACGATGCAATTGTATATTCTGGAGGTGTTTCAAGTCAGGTAACAGCATCAGGTATGACTTCTAGTGGCATACTTGATGCGACTACTCCAGGGATTACCCTTTCTTCCACTGCAACAGGAACAATCACATGAGCAATCATGGTAGCTGCTGCTACTTCTGAAGGGCTTATATGATTTAGTGGAAGTGACGTATTCGTAACGAATGGTAGCGCAAGTGGCTTCACACAGACAAGTTCTACGGGATATACTTTCACCGTCACTCCTACGATGTCTGGTATGGTGACGATCTCTGTAGGAACTGGTATGGCCACTGATATGGCAGGAAATCAGAATAACGCATCGAATGTGCTTACATATAGTTATTCTGGAGCTGATGTGACTGCTCCTGTCGTCACTATCTCGAGTCATGCAAGTGGTGCTACAGTGACAGGCTCCCCAGTACTATCTGGTACTGTTACTGATACAGAAAGTAGTATTACCAGTGTCACGGTAAACGGTAATCCAGCAACGTTCTGATCTGGAACATTTTCTAAGACACTCATTGGTCTAGCACCCGGGCCCAATACACTCATTGTTATTGCGACCGATGCTGCAGGAAATACATGATCCACTTCTACAGTACTCAATCGTGTTCCTCTCGCTTCTAATGCAAATGCCACACTCTCCGGAGCAACCAGTGCAATAATAACATTCAATACTGATATAACCGCAACAGGGGTAGTACGTTATGGAACAGTATCTGGTACTCTGCTTATGACAGCAACGGGTTCAAATCCAGGCACATTACATTCCATTACACTTTCAGGACTTTCACTCGATACTACATATTATTACAGAGTCCTGGGTGAGGGCGGACCAGAGTCCAGCACTATGCAGTTTAAGACTGCTACTGTGGTTGGTAACAATTCATCATGAGCCATCATGGCTACAGGCGTAATATATCTGAGCGGATGAACGGCTACATGAGTAACGTTTACCAACAGTGGAACCATTACTATTACAAGCGTTTCGTCGAGTTGATCATCGATATTCTTCCCGTATAGCGGACTCACCATTACCGCTTCAGGTGGTGGTTGGGATGATGTCCTCTACGCACCCGAGATGTCTACCAATACATGAGGTACACTCTCACTCTCA
Organism: Candidatus Altimarinota bacterium; assembly: GCA_043778965.1. Classification (GTDB taxonomy): domain Bacteria; phylum Patescibacteriota; class Gracilibacteria; order BD1-5; family UBA2023; genus JAGOMW01. Next base: position 1,285 of record JAYWFD010000080.1, on the reverse strand, counting down.
GGATACGCATTCACGTGAACTGCATACCGGGTCGGAAGTTCAACTGCAGATCTGGTCTTTTCAGGACAAGTTGCAACAATAGCACTCAACGTTGGCCCTACATACAGTGGTCAGACACTCATGGTATATCGCTCTACTGATCAAGGAGCAACATATAATCTGAATACAAGCTGTGTCGTAACTGGAGGAATGTGTACATTCACCACGAACCGACTCTGACTCTTTCTTATCGCGGTACCTTCGGATACATTACCAGATGCATTTAGCTTTACTGGTGTGACAAATGCAGAACTCTCTACACTTTACACAAGTAGTCCTGTCACATTGAGCGGATTTGCCTCAGGAACAATCGTATCAGTATCTGGCGGTGAGTATAGTATCAACTCAGGAACATTCACTACTACAAGTGGAATAGTGAATCCTGGAGATAGCGTGAGAGTCAGATGAACGTCTTCCGCAGTGAACTCTAGCACAGTAAATGTGACTCTTACAGTTGGATCATCTTCTGCAGCATTTGGTATCACTACAAAAGCAGCGACATGAGGAGGTGGATGAGGAGGTGGTGGTGGCGGAGGCGGGACTCCAATCATTGTGGATAATTGTCCAAATGGTGATAGATCTCCAAGCTTCTATGATGGTCGCTGTACCCCGACAACGAGTAATACTGGTACTGTCAATAATCCTCCTCCTATAGTGGTCAATAATGGATTTAATATCCCACCTATTATCATTGATATAGCAGATATCAAGTTCCGTGACATATCGTTAAACTGGGCAAGAGCATATATCATCAAGCTCGTCATTCGTGGTATCATCGACAATGTCGCTTACTATAATCCAAATGCCGACCTGACTCGTGCTGAGTTCCTAAAAATAGTTATCAATACAACAGGATGGGTCGTACCAACGGCAAACCTCAACATACCATTTAATGATGTTTCTACAGATACCTGGTATGCCAAATATGTATCTCTTGCTCTCTCGAAGGGAATGATTCGAAGTGACACAAGATTCCGTCCGAATGATTCCATCAGTCGAGCAGAAGCTACAAAAATACTTATGGTTACACTCTGAGTGAATGTGATGGATCCTCCCATAGCGATGACCTTCATTGATGTGAACTATAACTCTGACCTAGCAAAATATATCGAAACAGCAGTATCACTTCAAGTCGCTTCTGGGCAGATGAGAGGTGGAAATAGGATATTCCGACCCAATGATCCTATCACTCGTGCTGAGATAGCAAAAGTCGTCGTGAATACCTTTGATCTCAAATAGTCTCTAT
>JAYWFD010000079.1:0-4919 GCA_043778965.1 Candidatus Altimarinota bacterium | reverse complement strand
CCAAATCCTTCATCGTATCCGTCGGCACGAGATGATAGTGACAATGGGGAACTTCATATCCGACAAACATCGTACATATTCGAGAGCATCCTGTTGCTTTTTGAATGATAGGAGAAAGTATTTTTGCAGTCGCAAATATGGCAGAGTAGTATGGCTCAGGTACATCGGAGAAGTGGTCGACTTCGATCTTCGGTACTATGAGTGTATGACCGAGCTTCTGAGGGAATATATCAAGAAATGCATAGGTATACATATCCTCATAGATTTTATACGATGGGATTTCTTGGGCAATAATGCAGGAAAAGAGTGTGGGCATAGATTTATTTTTTATAAGTTTGCATAAGTTCAAAAATGGCCTTATTAATACTATTTAATTGTAAAATAGTTTCTCTTTACTCGAAAATCTTTTCTTCCTGTATGTACTTCGTCAAGATATAGCGTACTTTCTGGTGAATACATAAATTTTAAAAGAGATTTCATACACTGTTTATTACGACTTGAGCTGTAGGATTTGTAGAAAGCCATATTTTTAGCTTCTCCATATCTCATCTGTGTAGGTGGTAAATAGCTGGTCAAATTATAGTTCATGTCCCCATAAGAAATTCATTCACAGCAAATGGTTGATCAAGAAGAATGCCAAGGCTTATTCAACTTCATGCTCAAATAATCGCCGATTCAATATATGCTCAGCCTCATATATCAGTGGTTTCCAATGACATATATTATAAAATATTAGAAATAAACTTCTGGTTTCCATTCACAAAATCTCGAATACTCTGTGACTTTTTTCATTCTAGCTTCACTTGTTCAAGTGTCAAGATTCATTCACTACAAATTACTCAGATGGTACCATCATCGAGTTTCATAACTTGTCCTAATTCCTTTCCTATAATGGGATGAAGTGGTGATGGTTGCTCTGATTTATGATACAAAACCCCCTCTGACTCACTCTTCTCAGGGGGAGAATAGTAGGAAACTATTTCGAGTAAAAGTCGTTTCCCTTCATACATCGTATAAATCCCAGGCCATGGAGTATATGCCTGCCACTTGTGATAGATATCGATAGCACTTTTTGACCAATCTACGAGCCCATCCTCTTTCTCTATCTTTTTACAGTATGTAGCTTCTTCAGGATTCTGGGGAAGTGGTGTGATCCCTCATGTTTCGAGTTCTCTGAGAGTCTGGATGAGAGTGGAGCCAGAAATCTCTGAGAATTTTTCGAAAAGAGTTTCCGAAGTTTCTGTAGGATCGATCGAGATGGTACGGATCTTCAGGATATCTCCTTCATCCATCCCTTCACTCATCTCCATGATGGTCACCCCAGTTTCTTTTTCTCCAGAAAGAAGTGCTGATTGTATCGGTGAAGCTCATCGATATTTTGGCAGGATGGATCCATGGATATTGATAGATTTCTTCTTGGGAATCTGTAGAAGTTCAAGGGGCAAGATTCGTCCATAGGCTACGACGATGAAGTAGTCGCATTCATAGCTTCTAAGAGCTTCGAAAAACTCCCTATTTTCACGGATTTTCACCGGAGTAAAGACAGGGATATGATGCTTATCTGCGAGTTCATGGACGGGAGTGGACTTCATGATCTGATCTCGTCCCCATGGTTTCTCAGGATTCGTCACGACACATACGACTTCCATATCCGAAGCTCATACAATATCCATAAGGACATCCCGAGAGAGGCTCGGTGTACCGAAAAATCAGATTCGTATCATGTTTAGTTTTTGGGTTTAGTATTTGTCTCTACAGCTTTCATCGTCGCGTCCAGACTTCGAAGAGAGTTATCGAGAGACTTAAATTCATCACTGTAGTTGGTTTGCTCTATGTAGTGATTGAGGTCTTTTTGAGCCCGATCGACATATGGCTCTAATCTTTTCCCGATCAAAGGGAGATCAACCGTAATAGCAAATATCCATCAGATACTAGCAAGGACGAGGGCTACTCCGACGAGCGCTCAGAATCCACGGGCGATACCGGCTACGAAGTTGGGCCAGAGCATCTTCCAGGGAGAGTGTATATACTCCATAAATTCATCGAGACCAGCAGATCCTATAGCATCTATAAGTCACTCTATCTTGTTTATTTCTTCTGGAGAAAGTTTCTCTATAGCTCTTTTTCTGCGAGTAGGCATTTTTTTGATTTCTGTATGTTCTGTAACGGATGCTTCGATTTTTCGCATAGAGAGAGATTATGATTACACTATTTTAGTGAAAACCTTTGTACGAGCAAACCTATTTGCAAAAGAAAGCTTTTTTCATAGAATCGAGTCGTCAAAAATAAGATTTATACAAGAGAATAGGTATACAAGAGCAATTACATTTCGGTCCCCGTAGTTTAGTGGAAGAACAAGGCACTCCTAAGGCTTAGACACAAGTTCGATTCTTGTCGGGGGCACCAGAATATCATACATACTGTTCTCATATATTTGAATTTTTGACGAATCCATGTACCTACTTATTGGCATATTTGCCATCATACCGCTTATTTTCTCTCATACTTTTGCGAGACTCTGAAGCGGTTTTATTATAGATAATGGTATCGGGCATTTCGAATCAGTGAAGATGCACTTTTTTCTTTTTCTCTTAGTTCTTGCAACAATCGAGAGTATCACACAGAAGTGACAGAAGTGGAGTGCTTTCCTTTCCAAAAAGTATGGAAAAATATGTATTTTCGGCTTACTCATCTTTTTCTTCCTCGGAATCGCTCTGTATCCTTATGAGAATCTCCGAGATCTTCTTCTCGGCGTTGGAGAAAAACAACACTGACTCCTCATGCCTATAGGACTTATATGGCTCGGGATACTCCTATCCCTTCTCGAAAAATCTGAGATGAGAAAGGTAGGATACTCGATCATCTTTTCTGGAAGTATAGTTGCTCTTATTGCCCTGATCGAGAAAGCAGGATACAATATATTTACTGGAGTTTCTTATGGGGTCGAGTGAAGCTGGTGAGAGTTGCGCAGTACGAGTACTCTCTGAAATCCGAACTATGTTGCTGGATATCTCCTCATGATATCTCCTCTCATACTTTCTCGGGGATCAATATGGTGGAAGTATATATTTTTGTTTATTGTATCTCTTGGTATTATCGCCACCAAGAGTATCATATGAATCGTGATTCTCTCCGTATATATCTTGTATCTCGGAATAGTGAGAGTAATTCCTAAAAAAGTATATATTTTGCTCCCACTCCTCATAGGATTGGGGATTCTCTTGGCATATGTACTCTATGGCGACACTGAGAAATGGCTGTCGCTTGTTTCAAGATTCATTCTTATGAAGCATGTATGTATAAGTAGCTTGGATAGCTCGATCTCGATCATATTCTGACACGGACCAGATGCTATCATCCGATATTTTAGCGATATCCGAGCATGAGAGATCGATGCATATTTTCCTGCTCATATGATTATTGATTCTTCCCATAATCTTTTTATCGATATTTTCAGCATCTATGGAGTTATCGGCGTTGGAGTTTTCGTATATATCATTATCCACCGCTGGAAGCATCTCGATCATCTATCAAAGGGAGGATTGATCCTCTGACTTTCATTTCTCTCACTCAATGTCTTTGTTATATCACATCTGATGCTTATAGTATACCTTCTTTGTTATACAAAAAAAGCTTCTGAAAGTTAAGGTCGTCTTTTTTGATTTTTTCGTATTTCTCCCTATACTGGGAAAAAGTTATTTTATTTTTAACCTCACTCCCTTGGATCCTCTACCCTTAATTTTGTTTTTTAGTCTTGTCGGTGCACTAGCATTTTTCGCTGGAACGGAGATACCTCTCATGTCTGTCAGTCAGCATAAACTCGAATGATGGATCAAACAGAAAAGATGGTGAGCTCGTACTCTTGCTCGTCTCAAGAAGAAAAATGAGAAATTGCTCGTCACGAATCTCATCGGAACACTTCTAGTTACGAGTGGACCCACGCTCGTAGCTGAGAAATATATCACCCCTGACGTTATCCGAGTATTTGGCCTCTCTGATCATCTTGCTACGACCATCGTCTATATTTGTGCATTTCTTATGATTCTTCTCTTTGGTGAGATTGCGGCGAAGATCATCGGAGTACGCTTTGCTGATACAGTTGCACTGAAAGTAGCACCGATATATCAGGTTCTTATGTGGATCTGTCTCCCACTGACGTGGCTGGTAGAATTTTTCATGCGAGGGCTTGGATGGATACTTGGAGGGAAGATCGACTTCCATGGTCAGACAGAAGTGACAGAAGAAGAGTTTGATGCATTTATCGATATGTCACATAAGGGATGAGCGATGGAAGCAGATGAAAGGAGACAGATCAAGAATCTTCTCTCTCTTGGTGAGACTACAGCTGACTCGGTCATGACCCCAAGAGTGAATGTAGAGTTCATATCTCTGCATGATACGATCGATGAAGTATGTGAGTTTCTTATGGAATCTTCTCATTCTCGTGTGCCGGTCTGTGGTGAGACCACTGACGATGTCGACTATGTGATCACTTTTCGTGAAGCATTCAAGCTTCAGAAAGAAGGTCATGGAAAAGCAAAGCTGAAGTCTCTCGCCCTCGAAAAAATCATGAAAGTGCCACTCACTCAGCCTCTCGATGATCTCTTCGAGAAGTTTCAGAAATCTCGACGCCATATAGCTCTCGTCCTCGATGAACATGGAGGGACTGCAGGAGTCGTGACGATGGAGGACGTTCTGGAAGAAGTATTTGGTGATATCAAAGATGAGAAAGACAAAGAAGAGATCTATATGCGCCGTATGAAATGAGGGAAGATAGAAGCAGTAGGAACGCTACTCATGGACGATATACTCGAGGAGTATGATATACTTGCAGAAGACTATGGTATACCAGAAGAGTACCTCGGGGAACCACTCTCTTATGTTATCATGGCTGTGGAAGAAGAATTCCCAGAAGTAGG
>JAYWFD010000078.1:0-4921 GCA_043778965.1 Candidatus Altimarinota bacterium | reverse complement strand
GAAGGGGTGGCTGGGGGGGTATTCACTGGCTGACAACTCACATTACATCATCCGACTCACCAACCGTTTTTTGCAGGATCAGCAGGGTCACAGGCTTCGCCATTCGAAATGAGTCAGTCACCACACCAACGAGCATAAATGTTCACACACTCATTTTTGGTCGTAACAGCTGAGTTGAATGTTGGTGCAGAAGCATAGTTTTTCGTTGTCGGAGTACCAGTCGCAACTGGAGTATAGACCATAGAAAATGCTCCACCTGCGAAAGTATTTGACGACTTTCTCGATGTATGGTAGACAAGCTGTGCAACCAATGTGTTGGTTGATGCAGGAATACCGGTGAGAGATGAACCAGCAAAATTCTGAAATACGATCACATCAGAAGATCATGCAGGTTTTCATTCAGAATACCACTGAAATCCTCAATTGATATTGAGTAATCCATAGGGATTATAGACATCTACCTTTGTACTCACTCTTCAGAAGATCCAGTCATAGCCAGTATCTCCATAGAAGACATCTCTGGGATACATAAGTGAATTGATATACCAATTTTCATTACTCACAGCCCGAGCACCATCATCACATACGGATTCAGGACTGGAAATAGTTCACTGATTCACATTGGCTGCAAAACCTGAAGACGTGAAGAGAAGTACTCCTAGAATGAGAAAAACAAAATTCTTGAACATGACAGATTGATTAGAAGTTATTTACTGAATTTGTATTTTGTATTTCTATTGGTGCTACTGGCTTATCTGTTGGTGTCATAGTTGTATCTTTTTTAGATGAACAACCTGCAAGCATGATAGTCGTGAGAATTATGACAGAGATGAATCGAGTATAGTGCATATTGATATATTAGAAATTTGATGGAGGGGGTGGACTATTTGGAATAGGTGCTGGTGCAGGAGCTATTGGTGCTACTGTTGTAGAGATTGGTACTGTTCAGTCTGGTTGAAGTTTAGGTGGTGGTTCACTTGGTGGATCTCGAGGTGTTTCTGGATCTGTCCCACTAGTAGGACCAGTACTTTTTGGCCCCTCATATCAGACTGCGGCTGAGAATCAAGTCATACGAACCCCATAGGCAACACTAATTGATTCCACATTCTTCAAAATCAAACTTTCTGCGGTAGCGGATATATCGACCTTCGCTGATCATGGGATAGCATCGGATGTGATTTTTCCTACTTGGAGAGCGATACCAGGGTTGGTACAATCACCATAGGCACAGAGCATGAACTTCTGATCTGACATATTCACTTTCCGACCGTTGATTTTTGTATTGCCTTGTGTCATCAATTCTACGAAATTTGTAGATGTTACCTTCGTCAAGGCATCTGCATCAGCAACTCCCATTGTCTTTGCGATCGAATTTCGATATGCTTTCTCAGTAAGTGAGTCAGCGGGAATAATTGTCTGAAGCATCTTTTTCTTCTTATCAGAATCGAATGAACTTACATCTTTTACAAATTCTGTACCTCAAGACTGAGCAAATCGAACCGTTCCAGCAGGCATCCGAGCCATATATGATGAGCTAGTTTTGAGAGAAGCGATGGCACCGAGTACTCCAGGCTTAATACCCGTCATGGAAAGAGATTTTCCGTCTCATCATTGTTTGAGCATATCAGCATAATCTTCTTTTGTGAGGCCCATATCTTGCAGTTGTCATCACATTTTATTGAGCATCGAATCGAATCTATTCTGTGTATCTACAAATTCTTCTTTCACAGAAACCGTACTATTCTTGCTCTCAACATTCCTCGATTGGGTCATATCCATCATCATACCTCATCTCAGATCGAAGAGGGCAGATTGGAGTTTTTTTGGATCTGTTTCTTTAGAAATATAATCATATACTCATTTAAATGCTGGGAGAATTTTTGGCTTTGAAAAAGTTTCAAGAATAGCTTTTTTCGCATCTTCAAGTGTATTGTTTGTTCCACCGAGATTCTGAAGTATATCTGTGAAAATATTCGCATTTCCTTTTCTATCAGGATTGATGAGGAGATTCGAGAGTGCCTTACGAAATACTGGTTTCGCAAGTTCCTTCTCTATACTATCAACTCGGTCAAGATTTTCTCATAGTGTAGCATCCACTTTTTGAGCTCATTGAACGACTGTCACTAGCTTAGACGTATCATATTCGATCTTATATTTTCACTCTGGCGTCTTCGTGACTTTTACTCCAAAGTCCTTGAGTCATGATATTCACGTTAAATCTTTTCCAGCACGTGAATCACCCATATTTACTGATACGAGAGTTGCTCCTGATAATTTAGATATATCAATATTGGACAGATTTAATCGAGAATTAGGGGCTAAAAGTAGTTCATACTCTTTTTTCGCACTATCGATAATTTTCGGCTGTCCAAATAATGTATCTGTTACGATTGGATCAATTTTTTTTCAAATCTCTACCATAGCTGTCTTTTTCGTGAATGCTATCTGAAGATCATTCTTCTCGATACGAAACCCTGGGAGAACATAGAGAATACCTCAGAGTCGACCGAAATTGAGGCCGAATTGATCCACCGTCCAGCCCATATCGTTCTTCTCTCGGTAGAGTCGGAGGACTTCCATATTCATGACTTCGAGAATCGATGTGTACATGACCATATATTTTCCATCTGGTGTTGTTGCAGCAGAGAATTGATTCTTTTCAAGAATCACCCGCAGATCCGCAGTCATTCGTTCTGCAATTGCAGGATTTGGTATGATTTTCGAAAGATTGATTTTTGCAATATCCTCTCCTATAGCAAGCTCGCGAATTGCCGCCTGAGATTCTCCGATCTTGCGCTGAATATTCTCGACTTCTCATCGATTCGTTCCTGCACGGATACCCATATAGATATTCTGCCCTGCAGGTGTAGCTGTCACTGAGGCAACGAAATCCTCATACCTCCCATGAAGTCCAAGGAGTGGCATCAGTTTGTCAGTATAGCTCACTCCATAATGCGCTCCGAACTCTGCCTTCTCCGAAGCAAATATCTCCTTCGTGAAGACCAAAGCGATAGCTCAACCGAGACTTCCACCAAACTCTTTCGAAAGCATTCCTCCGAGTGAGACAGAGTCTGCAAGTGTTGAATCTAGTTTTTTCGTTGTTGCAACTCCTCCTCCGAGACGATTATTCGTGATGAATGTTGCCCATTCAAGAGAGAATGTTTTGAGTTTTTCAGGATCACTGAGCTTCGTGGCAAAGTCGTTCATTTTCTGAGTGATGTTCTCTCTTTGAGTATTTGAAAGGTTTGTGTCCTTTTCTAATTTTGACTTGTAATCAGATACATCGGTAGCAATCTTGTTCTTGATAGCTTCTTGTACATCTTGTTTCAAGATATTAGCAGCAATTCCATCTGCATCCTTTCAATCAATGCCTGCCTCGATTTTTCCTGTCTTGAAGAATCCTGCTCGATCATTGGAGAGGGCTACATAGTTCAGTCACTTGATATACGCAGCGCGAAGTTCAGGTTTTGTATACATCTCCTTCTGAAGATCTTCAGCTTTTGCACCTGTCACCGATCCTCATCCAATTTTTATAAGTTCTGTAACTCTTTGTGCAAGAATTTCAGGAGTCATTCCTCAAAGATATCACTGAAGCTCTCCAGGGATATAGAGTGTCATGTATGAGCGATCTTTGGTCTCGAGTTTTCCCTTTCCTTCCTTATCGAACTTGACATCATAGGTAGCCCCTTCTCGATATTCTGAGAGATAGGATACGAATTTAGACTTATCGTACTTCTCATTTTGATTCTTATTGAGTGCTATCAGATAATCCTCAGTCGTCTGTCATGCGTCATAGAATCACCTGATTTTTTTCGCAAGTTCAATGACTTTATCATTGTTCGAAAGTGAATCAGCAAGTTTTGCTAAATCTCTTGATTCTCAATTATCTGCCCCATTGGAACGATAACCAATAGCAGTAATGCCATTTCTGGTTTGCATTCCATTAGCCATCCACTCAATCATTCATCAGATATTGAGTCTGCCAAGATTCACATAATTACTACTGAGTTGTCCAGAATCTACACTACCACTTCTTTCATTGTTATCCTTGGTGAGCCGATTCAACAAAGCTTGGGCTCAGGTATTTCATTCGCCAAGTTTTTTCAGGGAAGCGATAAGTGCCTCTGCCTGACGATCATTGTTATCAGAGGATTCTTTTGATGCTTCGAGTTCAGCGATTCCTGCATTAATCTGGGCTAGCCTTGTTCTTGATGCTGTCCACTGTTCGAAAATACCTTGCTCTTGAGTTGACTTTGGATTCTTATTTTTCAATTCTTCATATTTTGCATTATCAATCTGAGCTAATGATTCATGTGCGGATTTCAGTGCAAGCCTTTCACCAGAATCCATTTTAGAATATGGCTTCTTTGCTTCGAGTCATTGAATAGTTGCGAGGAGTCTCTTAGCATTATCAATCGAATTTTCACTAACACTCTCTACTTGCCACCTCACTCCACTCTTCGTGAGACTGAGATGATGCGAGAGGGCGATATATGTATGGCGAAGTGTGTACATAGAAGAGAGGATTAGAGGGTATGAGTATGAGAAGATTCTCACGAATACCATCTGAGCGTAGCATATTTTTCTATTATTTGCAAAGATTGGATACCCATTTCTCTGTTATGACTTGATCTTATGAATTGTTAGGCTTTTGTCAAGTATTTATTACATTTTGTCAATGATACTATTTTGCCACAGCAAAAGAAAAAAGACCAAGCAAAATGCTTGGTCTTTTCGAAAATATATTTCTCACTAGACACGTCGGCGGAGTGTGAACATCATACCGAAAGCAATGAAGAATGCAGCAGCGATGAGGAGAAGCGTCTCAGGACCAGTCTTCGTCTTGGTGACTTGAGATGGTTCTGGTGGCTTGGTACTCCCAGTTCCCTGAGGAGTTACTGGCTGAGCTGGAAGATCATAC
>JAYWFD010000077.1:0-13043 GCA_043778965.1 Candidatus Altimarinota bacterium | reverse complement strand
AATAGAGAACCTATTTCCTAAAAAAATACCAGAAAGTATACTTTCTGGTATTTTGTATGGGCAATGAGATTTTGAGTGAGAGTTTTTGGGACGGACTCAGAAATGGGGGATTTTTTTAATCAACGGTGATTTTTTTCGCATCCTCACTAGTCATACCATTTTCCGTGATGATGAAGTCCCGGGATGGGTGATAGAAGGAGAGCGATTCTGTGCCGATCTCTCTGATTATAGTATCCAGGACAGTATCGAGAGACATCTCGACTTGTGTTCCTTTGTCCATATCTTTGAGTTGGCAGATTCATTTTTTGGCTTCCATGATACCGATGACGATCACGAAGCGTGCACCGACACGATTTGCTTTTTTAAGTTGAACCTTTATGCTCGGTGTACCAAGCGAGAGGAGGGAATTGATACCTCGTTTTCGAGCATTGATATTGAGGGGAAGTGCGAGCTTTTTCGCATCGTCACCAAGCTGCATGATATAGAGATGGATTTTATCCTTATTTTTGAGTTTTACTCCACGTTCCATCATTGCTTCGATGAGTCGCTCTGCACCGAAAGCGAATCCTACAGCAGGAACTTCAGTCTTATATCCGATGGATTTTGCGAGTCCGTCATAGCGACCTCCCCCACCGAATGCATCTTGCGTACGACCAGATCCGTCGACGAATTCCCAGACAGTATGAGAGTAGTAGTCGAGTCCACGTACGAGAGTCGAGTCCTCTATGTAGTCTACCTCTAGAATATCGAGATATTCCTTGACTTTAGTATAGAATTCGAGTGAGTCTTTTTTGAGAAAATCTGTCATCTTCGGTGCGATCTTGAGAAGTTCGATGACATCAAGATTTTTGCTATCAAGCAATCTGAGAGGATTTTTCTCGAGCCGAGAGAGATCTGTCTCATCGAGAAGGTGTTTCTTACCTTCGAAAAATGATTGAAGCTCCAGGAGATACTTCTCGCGTTCTTTCGGGATACCAAGGGAGTTTATCTTGATTGTATATGTGCCAGCAAGGCCGATGCCATCCATGATATTTTTCATGATATAGATCGTTTTTGCATCGAGGATCGGATCCTCTTCTCCGATGATCTCAGCTCCGACTTGATGGAACTGTCTATAGCGACCTTTCTGAGGGCGATCATATCGGAAGTGAGGTTCTATATAGTAGAGATATACAGGCTGAGGCTCTTCGAGCATCTGCTCCAGGTAGGCTCGCATGACTCCAGGAGTACTCTCAGGTTTCATGACGACTTCACGGCCTCACTTATCGGTAAAGTCGAACATCTCTTTCGAGACTATATCAGAGCTATCTCCTGTCGAATGGACGATAAGACTCTTGAGTTCAAGGATAGGAGTCGTAATACGAGTAAATCCATTCGTACGAAATTCGTGACGTGCTACTTTTTTTAGAAATGTGAAATATCTCTGGTATTCTCAGAAGATATCTTGCATGCCACGGACACGAGAAGGAAGTTCCATAAAGGTAATATAAGTAAGAATGATGAAATATGACAGGAAAGATCAATATGTGACCAAAAAAGTGGAGAATACTTGAACGAAAATCTCGACGAAACCCTATTGTAGAAGTATATGAAAAAGCAGGAGAAAGGCAAATACATGTCCCAAAACTTGTTTTCATTCTGTTTTTCACTATACTTTTATCCATCTTATTTTCAATACGAAATCATGGATTTTAAAAATCTTTCCCTCATCGAACTTTCTGATTTGATCGCATCATGAAAAGCGAGTCCGAAAGAAATCTATACATATTTCTTCGACCGAACACAAAAATATAATGAAACGCTCAATGCATTTAACACTCTTCCTTGAGAAGATTATCTAGGGGAAGAAGGAGATAGTTCACTGATGCATCTTCCTATAGCAGTAAAAGATGCTTTTTGTGAGAAGGGAATACGTACCACTTCCAGTTCGAAAATGCTCGAAAATTTTGTTCCACCCTATGAGTCTACCGTGACAGAGCGCATGAAGCAAGCAGGATTTCTCGCTTTCGGAAAGACGAATATGGATGAATTTGCTCTTGGGTGAAGTGGAGAAAATAGTGCTTTTGGTGCTACGAAAAATCCATGGGATCCGACGCGTATCCCTTGAGGGACGTCATCTGGATCTGCTGCAGCAGTAGCAGCTGGACTCGTCCCTGCAGCACTCGGAACAGATACTGGTGGGAGTATCAGACAGCCAGCAAGTATGTGTGGAGTAGTATGATTTAAGCCAGGATATGGACGCAATAGTCGATATTGAGTGATCGCAGCAGCATCTTCGCTTGATTCACCAGGATATCTCACGAAGACGGTGCGTGATGCAGCACTCCTCTATGAGGTTACTGCTTGATATGATGCACATGATGCTACATCACTTCAGGAAGAAGTCGTACTTGATCCAAAGATTTGGGAGAGAAAAACCCTTGAATGAGTGAAAATTGGTATCCCAAAAGAATATTTTATCGATGGTATCGAGTCATGAGTGAGAAAAGAGATTGATAGAGCGATCGAGCAAGCACGCAAACTCTGAGCAGAGATCATCGATATATCTCTTCCTCATACGAGCTATGGTATATCTGCATACTATATCATCAATCCTGCCGAAGTCGCATCGAATCTTGCGAGGTATGATGGTATCCGCTATGGTCATAAGGCAGAATGAGGATTCGATATTTCTCAGAATCGAAGTGAGTGACTGGGTCCAGAAGCACAAAGACGCTCTCTCGTATGATCCTATGTCCTCTCGTCAGGATTCTATGATGCCTACTACAAAAAAGCTTCATCCGTCCGAGAGCTCATCCGCCATGATTTTCATGAAGCGTTTAAAAAAGTAGATGTCATCCTCACACCGACAGCACCGACCGTCGCATGGAAGATCGGACAGAAGTGAGATGATCCACTTGCTCTCTATCTCGAAGATGTATTCACTGTGCCGGCTTCACTTGCAGGAATCCCTGGGCTCACCATTCCAGTAGGATATGCATCACCCAAAGATGATGAGGCTATCGATCTGCCTGTCGGTCTCCAGATCCTCGGGCCTGTTCTCTGAGAAGAGAAGTGTCTCATGGTCGGTCATGTCCTCGAGATGGCATTCAAAGAAAAAGTACAGGCAAAAAAACCAAAAATATTCTAATTTTTATGATAAAATCTCGTTGTTCTTGGTGTGGTGATGACTCTCTCTATGTCCGATATCATGATGAAGAGTGGGGAAGTCCTGTGCATGATGATGAGAGGCTTTTCGAGTTCCTCACTCTTGAGTGAGTTCAGGCAGGCCTCTCCTGGATCACGGTACTTCGCAAACGCGAAAATTATCGAAAACACTTTCATGACTGGAATATCGAGAAAATCACGAATATGACTGACGAAGAACTCGAAGAAATCCTCATTGATCCTGGAGTGATAAGAAATAGGCTCAAGATCTACTCTGTGAGGAAAAATGCCAGAGTCGTACTCGAAGTACAGAAAGAATTCGGAGGTTTAGATGCTTATTTTTGGTGAGATCACTCCTTTCGTCATCCTGAACGAAGTGAAGGATCCAGAAAAACACAGGAACTCCTAGATTCTTCGTTTATTGCTCAGAATGACGGGAACGAGGAAATAAAGAAGTTCCCTATTATAAATCATCCCAAAACTCTCTCCGAAATTTCTACGGAATCAGAAATCTCAAAAGCCATCTCTAAAGATCTCAAAAAACGAGGGATGAGCTTCATAGGCTCTACTATCATGTATGCATTTATGCAAGCGGTCGGCATGGTCGATGATCATATCGAGAGTTGCTTTCGAAAAAAGTAATGTTTATCTTTTCCAAAATGCGAGGATTCGCTCGAATCGGATATACTCAGTATACGACATATCAAGTCTTTCGAGCTTGGTAGCAAGTGGTACTCCGAGGTATCTCCAGTGCCAAGGCTCAATTTCATAGGCATCGATATACTCTCCATTCTGATAGCTCTGATGCCAGCCATATTCATGAGCATGATCTCGAAGCCATGCGATATAACGTCGATACTTTGGATTTTTATAGTACTCTTCTTCCGTCGTCGCGTCGAATATATCGATCGCGAGACCGAGCTGGTGTTCACTATATCCAGGGGGAGCACATAGAGTAGCATTGCACTTACCGAGATCCCACATTCGCTGTTGGTACTCAGCACTTCGATATCCGCTGATCACGACAAGGGGTGCATCGAATTCTTTATAAAATGCTTTTGCAAGAAGTCAGAGCGCATCATGAGCTTCTTTGCGAAGCTTGCTCTTCCTTCCCGCCTCTTCGATATAAGAGAGATCTTCGATCCCGAGAAGATCAGGAGGGATATAGCTCTTATCTGAGAGTCAGATATAGCGACTGGTGAATACATCGATATCGGTATCTTCGCTCCGAGGGAAGAGAGATGGAAATATCGCTAGAGTATTCCTATTTTCTGTTTCCGTGGATGATGAGAGACTCATAGTATCACCAGAACTTGCCTCTGCAAAAAAAGTATACAGAAGTATACTGAGTATGATGCTCGATATCCGAAAGAGAAGAGAAAACATGAAGGAAAAATCAGAATCGTAGTGTAGAGGGAACTCATGAAAAATCAAGCGAGACTAAAAAATCTAGTGAAATTTCACTAGATTTTCAGGTTTTATATATTCTCGAAATCTTTCCAATTCTCCTTGTACTTAAAAACAGAAAGTATTTCTATACTTTCATCTTTTATACGATATATAATTTTAAAACGATATTTTGGTTCTACTATATAGCGTAGATCATCTTCAAAAATAGTTCATATCATTGGAAATATCTTCAGAAAGTCTATCGATTTATGTATTTTCACAAGTACATCTTCAGCATAAAAAGCATTATCATCAGCAATATACGTATATATATTTTGGAGATCTTCCTCTGAATGAGGAGTGAAAAATATCTTATACATATGCTTTACTATTTTCTCTGATATTTCTCCAGACTAATTCTTCGGGGATGAGCTTCCCTGCGTCAGCTTCTAGAATGGATGACTGGACTCTCTGCATTTCTTCGAATGTGAATCCAGCTTCTTGATATGTCGTTCGGAGCGTGGATGACATAGTATAGGTATAAAAATTAAATATATAACTAGTGTATAGTTTTTTCTATCTTTTGCAAAAAATTCTTAGACCGTATGCAATATCTAACTAATGTCTCGAAAATGAGAAAAAACATGAAGGAGAAATCAGAATCGTAGCGTAGACGGAACACATGAAAAATCTAGTGAAATTTCACTAGATTTCCGGGTTCTATATATTCTCGAAATCTTTCCAATTCTCCTTGTACTTAAATACAGAAACTATATATATCGTATCTTCTCGTATCTGATAGATAATCTTATATCTATATCTTGGCTCTACTATATACCGAGTTGTATCATCTACTTTGGTTCCTATGAACGGAAAGTGTTCGAGGTATGAGATGGATTTTTCTATGCTATCGATTACATTTGCTGCATGAAATGGATTATCTTGTTCGATAAAACTATAAATCTCTGAGAGATCTTGGATAGCAATCTTGAAGTAATGTACTCTATACATATTCACTACGATATTGATCTCGTTTCTTTCTGAGTGCAGAAAAAACCTCATCATGACTATAGCTTATCCCTGTTTTTTCGAAGTCGAGTATCGATGCCTCTATATGTCTGATCTCCTCTTCCGTGAACCCATGTTTTTTGAAAACTTCAGGATCTAAAATAGCTGACATATAAGTGAATTAGGATACTTAGAGTATATCTATCTCTCTCGAAAAATCCAACGAATCTCCTGAAAAATGTGCGAAATCATGTATGAAAAATCTCTTACCGAATAGTGAGATGTGTCACTATTCTCAGATCTCATTCATCTTTCCATGCTATGAATAGAGTCTTCGATCTCCAGGGAAGGAAAAGTGTATTTTCTAGAGTATGTCCATGGATGACATCAGGAGTGAGTCTATCATATATGCGATCAAATATCTCTCTGTGTCGATTTTTCGCCTCTTCTTCATATTTCTCTAAGATTAGCTCTTCCGAGAATATCCCAGTATCACTATAGAGATCATGGAAATAACTCTTATAAGAAAATATATATCTATCGACTGATTCGATGACAGATGGGCTCATCAGGATTTTATGCATAGACTTTTTCTGTATGTATTACTTTATACTGTTTCAGTTCTTCTCTGAGCTCCATCTTTGCTCGCGATACGGTGTCATCACAGTGAGCTATAGCTTCATCATATGTATAATATTTTTGCATAATTTTTTATTAAGGAATACACCTAGTATATCGATCTCTCTCGAAAAATCCAACGAATCTTCTAAAAACGAAAGAGAATATGTACGAAAAATCAGGATTCTCATGGAGATAGAAGCTCAGAAAAACCAAGGAACACCGAAAATATCCTCTGAAATTTCAGAGGATATTTTCGGTGTTCCTATTCTACACTACATCACCCATCTGATTCTCTGAGCTCTGATAAATATTCGACATTACTCCAATATTTCTGAGCTTATTGAGACACTCTCACTATCATTCGAATATTGAGACTTAATGGAAAATAAGGCTACGGACATCACTGGTTCGCTCAAACACACAAATGGTTCTGAACGCTCCAAACCCAGCCACCTCATCAGCATATCCACGAAGCATTCCCTGTCTCACATCGTTTAGTACCACCAACACATTTTGGTCCAGCACCACCATTAACTATTGGTTTTGCGATACCATTACAGAAGGGTCAGATAGTGTTATTTCGATTGGCACTACAGGAAGTGGAGCCACAACCCCAATTATAGATACCATCAGCAGCTATATTATCTATGTTTTGGATATTTCCTGACGTACATAGCTGCGCTCAACTCGGATATGGAGTCACTGTAGTACCATTTGCTGATCCGCATGTACCTCATGTACAAGCAAGAGTGGCAGGACACACAAAGAAACAACATTCATCACCCGGATCTGCACCATCACACTCTGTCGGTCTACGAGGGTCGGTATTCGGATAATAACATCATCATCAGTTTGCTATGGATCATGGAGGACAAGAGTATCAATAATCTCATGATTGTATGGGAGAAGCTCCATTTTTACAGAGTACGTTATCAAGACTATCCGTAACATGCCACTCTCCATCATATCCCCATATTCATGTAAATCCTACTCTTCCGAATAAAAAAGGAGTGTTGTCTCGACTTGCGGATCTTTGGTCCCACCATGAATAGCCTCCACCTATATCACAATGTCTTCATACTGAATACTGACGGGCATCGAAGCATGATACTGCTGTATCACAGTTCGCTCCACTCCAGCCAGGATTACAGGTATATCCACACTGAGCTCATGCAAGAGTCCATGCTTGTCCGACACTTGTCGGAGCATTCGCTGTCTGTGCACACTGTCAGAGTCAGATACAAGCAGGAGCAGGAGCACAAGAGTTCGAAGGAACAATACCACAACTATATCTATTTATTCATGGTCAGAAAGGTATCATAGCGATACGAGGATCACTGCTTATATCTACTATTAAGGCACTAGACATATCCCTGATGGAACCCAGAGACATACCATCTTCCTGCCATAAAGCAAATATGTTAGCTCTATATTTTAGGATACAATCTCTTGGTACACTACAGCTTGCTGCTCCACATGTCCAAGAAAAAAGTGATGTTGTAGATGTGACCGATGGTGCTGATCAATCACTACAGAGTTGCGTTGTAGGAGGATTTGGTACTCCTGAATCAGGTGAAGGATAGGATGGAAGTATAGATGCAGTAGGGCCACAGCTATTTCATAGACTACACTGAAATTTGTTCCAGACAGGAGAAGGATCGATATCAGTACATGTAGCTCATCCACGTCAAGTACAGGAAGCTCTGAATTTTGCACCTATATTATATCTTATAGAAGTATTCCCTGGAAGGAGAAATATATCAGTATAATCCCAAGTAACTGCGTCCGCTGAAGTACCTCGTTGCCCTTCACAATGTGGGAGAACTGTCGCACTACAACTCAATGCTCCACATTTCCAGTTATAGGCATTATCGAACCCGTTTATATCCACATCTGTCTGTGCGCCTGAAGTACATGCAGATGCATCTATAGGATACTCCATCGATCCAGTAGTCTGAGTTGGGCCACATGAGTCTGCTGGTAAACTACAATCTGGCATTGCAGCCATTTCCGCAGGAGTTTTGTAGTAGACATTTCTTCAGCTACAATTATTATATATAGCTGCTCCTTGACCTGGTACATTCGACTGCCAGTATACATCATACCCAGGAAGTCCATCAGTATTGACCATCACGAGTTCCGCATTTCCATATGGATATCCGACACACTGATCAGCAGTCCATCCACTTGGTGCATCTTTACATGCTCCAACTCCATTCGTAGGTGTCGCACTTACCACATTACTTGGTCCACTATCTCCATTTCCATTTCTTGCTTTCACACGGAAGTCATAACTCGTACCATTCGTGAGTCCTGTGACATTTGCTGTCGTACCTGTACTCACACCATCAGCGAATACGAGCCAGATAGCAGAGAGAGTCGTTTTGTACTCTATGATATAGTCAGCTACTATTCCTGTCGGAGCAGTCCACGAGAGGGCGACAGAAGCATTTCCGGCGACTCCAGTGAGGAGAGTAGGAGCGGATGGTGGAAGAGCAGGACATGCTACCTGAGCATCGACACTACACCCACCAAAGAGTGCGAATTCTTCGGTATCAAGAGTAAATACTCATGTCACCGGTAAAGATGTCAGAATAGAATTTCTATAGAATCCACCTAATGTCGCTCTTGCACCAGCGAGTTGCTGACAACTCGCATTCCATGAGACGAGACCATCGCTCTCTATTTGTGTTCTTTGGGCGGGGGTGATATATCCACTTGCTGTCCAAGCAGTAAGTGCAGATTTAAAATTGTTCCAACAAGCAACATCATATCCTCATGCTTGTTTATGAGCGAAACAACTAAATGTTCCACAATTTCATCCAGATGGTGGTATCTCACAATCGATCCCGCTATATCCAGCATTACAGCTAAATCCACAACCAGAAGCATCTCTCGACCAAGTTTGAGCGATACTTGTCGGAGTTCCTAGATTGGTTGTACAGCCGACTCCATCACAGGTAGGAAGTGTACTTGAGCAGTATGGAATAGCAGTACATGAACCTCCATTAAATATCCATTCCACAGCGGTAGTGCCTATTACAGGATCACTATCGACACATTTCCATGTCACAGATCCAGAGTATCCTGCTACAGTATTCATGAGGGTGATCGTCGGACTTGTACCTATAGGCTGATTATCGTTGATAGTAAATCCAGCAGGAATGAGTGCGCTACAGTTGCCAGAGCCACTTTGCCCTGAGCCAGTCCAACTTTCGTTATAGCTCATACAACTCGAAGCACCGACAGGAGCACAGGTTGGACCAGTAAATCCAGCATTACATGTATATTTACAATTTGGACCGATCTGAGTCCATAGTTGCCCTATACTTGTCGGAGCTCCTATGGTCGTCGTACATCCCCCATATGTCGTACATGCTGGAAGAGCAGCACAAGAGTTTCCTACAGAAGCGACGCTACAGTCTACCCCACTGTATCCACCAGTACATGTATATTTACAATTTGGACCAATCTGAGTCCAAGGCATATTGGCTATAGCAGGAGTCCCATCGAAGAAACTCACATTCGCATATGCTGGTCGAGCAGCACAAGTAAATGGAGGTGGGAGAGGTGGCACAATGGGTGATCCACAAACTACGGAGCCATCAGTATTTACTGATAATATGTACCCTACAGCACAGTTTCCTATGAGTCTTTGGTAATAATTCACAGGCTGATTATTCAATCGTGTCGAATCTACTACCTGACCGCTTTCGAGTCCAGTGAGTGGGGATACTCCAAGCATCCTCTCAAGATAGATAGTGAATTCTCAGAGAGTAGCCGTAGGAACTGCTGCTGTAAGAGAGAGGTAGCTTATAGAGAAAAATGCTATAAGAAGTGAGCATCATAAGATGAAGAGAGAGAAGAATTTTCTCGTAAATGACGGATGCATGGAGTGGGAATTAGAAATATAAGAAGGATAGTATCTATAAATAGGCTTTATTTTACGGACAAGGGATTTGTGTGGTCGGTCCAGAGTAGCAAAATGGTCAAGCAATACAACTATCATCTGCATATCAAGACTTTGAACATTTCCAGTGATGATTTTCTCCATTTACACTATACCTATCTCAAGTAGTAAAGTTACTTCATGCCTTGAGGGCTCCTCCATTCATACAAGTATTCGTTATTCCAGTACACATTGCGAGGGTCGGGAGTGATTTATTTGCACTACAAGTTGGAGAAGCCCCTCATCATGATCATACACATTGCCATATCCAAGGACCATTTGGGAAGCCACTTACCTCAAGGGGAGAGCCAGTAGTACATATACTTGCACTTACTGAAGCCCAAGTATATGGACCAGGGAAACTTCCACCATTATAGACAGGATTACATGATCCATTTACCATGGCACAAGCTCCGAGATTGCAAGCTTGAGTTGTTGGTTGAGGATTATTACAACTATCATAACTGCATGACTGTGTACGAGTTTGTGTACCTCCACCACAAGTAGCACTGCATACTGACCATGCTGTGTATGTGTAGGGTCCCGTATTGCCACAGCTTTGGTATGGATGATTTCCACTCAGGACGGTATTCGTACAGGTTCGAGTTTGAGACAAGGATACGCAAGTAGTAGGATTATTGGCTGAGTTCGCTGAGTAAGCAGTTCTATTGGTTCCGTTTCCGATCACTCCCCAAGGATTGACATTACAGTCACAGCTGATACCAGGATTACAAGTCCGTACATTAGTAGGTTTTACCAGTGCTGGTACTGCTGCGATACATTTCGCATCGGGGAATATATTCCCGAGATTGTCCGTACAGGTAACAGTGCCAGTCTGGCTTCCTGATACTGCTGTCGTTCCACAAAATCCATTCGTAGGCACACATGTTCCCCATGTTGCGGGGGCATTCCAGTGATATACAGTACTACAACTTGTACTTCCGTCAGGATTTATTCACACGATAGGATAATCGATATTGCATGTACTATTGACACGTCTTTGGTAGAGATTTGCTGCTACTCATCAGAGGGTATCTGTATTTTTGACCGTACCAGTTGTAGTCGCGATATCTGTATTTTCGAGAAGATTTTGGAAATACTGTGTGAATAATGCTCATTTGGGTGAAACACCCACAATCCCACTGACAGGATATGCTGCAGATGTCATCCACGATGATGATATTTGGAGGACCATACCGATCGAGAGACCGACGATAGCTATACGCATAAATGAAAAGACGTGAGAGTGTTGCATAAAGAAAAAGAAAAAGATCAAAACGAACTACTAATTTGCGCAAGAGAGACCTCATGCATTTACGCCATTTGCCCATTGTCATGCACAGGTATTTGGTATGAGTCTCTGGTATTGGACTGCATCAAAACCATCAAGTTTTTTAGAATCTCGCACAGTACCATTACTATGATATATTCGAGGGAAGAGATCATAGTAGATACCCCCACCAACTGCTGAAGTGAAAGGTGCAACAATATGCATTCCGAGAGCAATACTGCAACCGAGTATAATGCCGAGGAGAGTATGATAAGTATAAGTTTTCATAAGAAGAAAGTAGAGAATAGATGTGTGATTAGCGGATTGGAGCAAGACCAGGAGGAGGATCTGATACGATGCGACTATCATACTCGATGATGAATGATGCTTTCTTATCTTGCGCTGAGAGCCCGAGAGCACTTCTTGCAAGAACCGCAGGGACGACACCCCTATAGTATCTAAAGTGTTCGAAATCATAACGTAAGGGTATACTGCTACTGAGGTTACATCAGTCGATAGACTGTGGACAGACAGGAGCTCCGGGTATAGATGCTCATCCGATTGTATTGAGTGAGATGATACTTCCATAGACATAGAGTTGCTTGTCGAGGACTCCTGTAGCATTCGAGAGGTCAGTATAGTAAGGCGTCGCACTTCCTGGGTCTCCAGATATCAGAGACTTCTCAGCTATGAGAGAGAGATCGAGACGGGAGACAGTACTCTTGATAGAGATAGTTCCACCATTTCCATCGGCATCCTTCAGAGCTATGACAGCACGAGGTGAAGTCTGAGTATTGGGAAGAGTATAATCAGCACTTATGGTGATATCACCATATACCACTATAGTTGCTCTATTATTGAGTTCTGCTATTTTCGCAGCATCGATAGTCTGACTTCCAGAGTAGACTATGAGGTTTGCTCATGTATATACTGAGGCAGTATATACAGTATTTCTTGTGAGAATACTGATATTCTTACGCACTTCATTGAGGATATTTGCACGAGTGACAGATGCATTTTTTGGTTGGTACATATCCGTGATACTCTGAAATATTTTTTCTCCACTTGATTGCCCGAGTATTTTCACACCACCTGCATAGACCTTATCTGCAAGAGTTGTACTCTGAGTGAGGCCTTGGTATACGATATCTTGTCATCCGACTCATCCGACCCGGTATGTGATGATAGAGTCATACGCATAGGCTTGCTCTATATCTACCGTGTTGACACGACGAGGAGTCGTCGTGAAGGAGTGTATATCATTCCCACTTGTCGGTATAGATATCATCGATGCCCGACCTCACCCTGCACTGATTCCACGATCACAATAGGGATTCACTACATATGATCCTCCACTCGGAAGATATGCGAGACAGTCTTGAATCGGATTTATACCCGTAATATCCTGAAAAGTAGACGCGACATTTGCGACTCATCCTACGGTAGTCACTATGGAAAGACCATGGATGATATGGGCATTGCTCGATTCTCCGCTTGGATCAGTCTTCTGTATTGCTCCAGTGATAGTCGTCGGTCTTCCTATCTGGCCGGAGAGTCCTATGATACCAGTGACTTTATAGAGAGGAAGAAAAGAGATATCCGTCGTTTGGAACTTCCCAGTTATATCAGACATGTGGGCATTCGGTCCAGTGACATTTG